>CACHDV010000032.1 GCA_902578675.1 uncultured Alphaproteobacteria bacterium | reverse complement strand
GCGGAACGCATGACTTGGGGTATGGATGATGAGATTAAAATCATACACGTAGATATAGATCCAACCGAAATAAATCGGGTTATGAAACCCGACGTTGGTATTGTAGGAGATGCGTCAACAGTAACAGAAGAAATTATAAATGCTCTCACGAAATACAATAGGTTGAGGCCGTCGAGAGAAACGGAATTTCAAAACATAAAGAAAAAAGCCTTGAGGCTTATGGAAGAAAAAGCTGGGCCACAGATGGCTTGGCTCAGGGCAATTCGACAAGCACTTCCTGAAGATGGATATCTCGTGGATGAGTTCACGCAAGTTGGCTATGTTGCTCGGGTTGGGTTTCCTGTGTACAAGCCACGCACCATGATCACACCTGGATACCAGGGAACTCTAGGTTATGGATATGCGACTGCACTTGGCGTTAAAGTGGCTCATCCGAATAAAGCTGTTGTGTCGGTGAACGGCGACGGTGGCTTTATGTATACGATGCCTGAAATCGCAACGGCCGTTCATCATTCAATCAATCTGGTTGCTATTGTTTTCGTCGATGGAGCTTTCGGAAATGTCTTGAGGATGCAGCGTGATTTGCACGACAATAGGGTAATTGCTTCAGAATTCACTAATCCCAACTTTGTTAAATTAGCGGAAAGTTTTGGTGCAAAAGGGATGAGAGCAACAAATCCGGAGGAATTAAGTACGGCTATAGAAGAAGGTTTGAGTGCCAATAAACCCACTGTAATCGAGGTTCCCGTGGGCGTTTTTCCAGAACCCTTCGACGTTATACGCCCACCAGCAACTAGAGGAAAGAACAGTTAACATGAGAGAAAACGCATTAATTATAGGCGCTGGTCTAGGCTTAAGTGCCTCACTGGCGCGATTGCTCGCAAAAAATAATTTCAACGTCGCTATTGCAGCGAGAAATATCGAGAAATTAGAAAACTTAAAAATTGAGACAAACTCAAACGTGTTTCAATGTGATGCAAGTAACATAGAGGACGTTGAAAACCTTTTCATACAAAATGATAAACTACTGGGACCCCCTAATCTTGTTATTTATAACCCGTCAGCTCGAGTGCGGGGCGGAATAGCAGAGGTTAATCCACTCGAAACACAAAAAGCAATCAACATAACTTGTTTTGGGGCATTTCTTTGTGCGCAGCAAGCAGCAACACGCATGCTTAAACGCGGTTCGGGCAGCATATTCTTCACGGGCGCATCCGCAGGTGTAAAGGGGTATCCAAAATCATCTGTTTTTGCTATGGGCAAGTTTGGATTGCGAGGCCTAGCTCAGGCGCTAGCACGGGAACTCCATCCACAAAACATTCATATAGGCCATTTCGTTATCGACGGAGGGATACACGCAGATCATCGGCCAGAGAGAAAAGATCCTGGCGATGACAGCATGCTTGATCCTGATGCTATTGCTGAAACCTACTTACAATTTCATCGGCAAGATAGAAGCTCGTGGGCTTGGGAAATTGAACTCAGGCCGTGGGTAGAAACGTTTTAGGTTGATATAGCTCGTCTTATAAATTTAATTTTAAGAATTTCACCATGTAACCCAAATAATGTAGATCTCCGTATTATTTGATAAATCAAGTGAAGATACTGCCAATTGATTGAAATATTATGAAGTTGCGACTTAATTTATCATTTTTTATAGCCCTAACAATTCTAATTCTCGCTACTGCGTGGCTAGCATCAGGTCAACTCGGTAGTAAAGAAGATAATCTGACTAATTTAAATGTTAATATTGAAAATAAAAGTAAAATAAAGCGCAAGACGGTGCAGGTTAGAGAATCTGTCTCGTTCCCCTACAGCCCCAAAATACAAGTGACCGGCGAAACACATGCTTCCAGAAAAATTATCGCAAGGACAGAAATTGCCGGCAAAGTCAAACAACTTAGGGCAACGAGAGGTAAACTTATTGCTGCCGGAGCATCTATCCTTAAATTAGAAGATGAGGATTACCCCGAAAAAGCAAAAGAAGCTGAAGCAAGAGTTAAACAACGCGAAATAGAATTTGCAGCAGCAAACAACTTAGCAAAGAAAGGTTTCCGATCAGAGACAAAATACGCAGAAAGTCTCGCCAATCTGCAACACGCGCGAGCTCTGAAGAAAAAGAGGCAGCAAGATTTAGCTAATACTGAAATTGTGGCCCCCTTCGAGGCGGTGATCGCTGATTACTTTGTTGAGATAGGCGATGTTCTAAAAAAAGGCGCCCCCGTCGCCAAAATGATAGACCTTGAACCCATCTTGGTAAAGGCGTTTGTCTCAGAAAAATATCACTCTCTAATACAACCGGGCATGACAGCTTATGGGTTGTTGATGGATGGAACCAAAAGAGAGGGAAAGATACGCTATATAAGCCCAGCTGCCGAAAAGAGTACGCGGACATTTAAAGTTGAACTGGAAATTTCAAATGAGGGGAATAAAGTAGCGGAAGGGACAACGGCCGAACTAGTCATACCACTAAAGCCGCAAGCGGCTCATCGGATATCAGCTTCATTTTTTTCTTTAACCTCAAATGGGGATTTAGGCATCAAAGTAGTAGACCAAAGTGACACCGTTAATTTTTTACCTGTAAAAATTCTGGGTGGATCTGATAAAGAAATTATCGTCGGCGGTCTGCCTAGCAAACTACGTGTCATTACCGTTGGACACGGCTTTGTTGAACCTGGAGATAAAGTCCAGACTTTTAAAGAGAATTGACTCAAGGGTATCGAGACGTGGATAGAATTATCGATATAGCGCTCCTCCGAACCCGAACCGTTATGCTTGCTTTCTTGATGATACTGACTGCTGGGGTCATTTCTTATATAGACATCCCCAAAGAAGCTGACCCTGATATTCCTATACCCATAATATACATTCTGCTTAAACATGACGGTATTTCGCCTGAAGACAGCGAACGCCAGCTTCTTCAGTCGATTGAACCAAAATTAAGAAGTATCGAAGGCGTTAAAGAAGTCCGAAGCTCGGCATACACAGGTGGAGCAAATATTATCCTAGAATTCGATGCCGGCTTCGACTCGAGCAGGGCGCTCTATGAAGTTCGCGAACGAGTAGATATCGGAAAAGCCGACCTCCCACCAGACACGAAGGAACCTATCATTAAAGAGGTCAATCTGAACCTCTTCCCAGTTTTAATCGTCACTTTGTCAGGGAACATACCAGAGCGTACGCTCTTAAAGTACGCTAGAACTCTTAGAGACGAACTAGAGGGAATAAGTTCAATCCTCGAAGCTAACTTAACAGGAGCGAGGAAAGAACTAGTTGAAATTATTGTAAATCCGGCTCAGTTAGATAGCTATAAAATCGACGCCATTCAAGTGATTCAAACTATCGCCCGTTCCAACTTGTTAATAGCCGCGGGGATGTTGGATTCTGGAAATGGCCGGTTCCCAATAAAGGTTCCCGGCCTATACGAGGATCTCCCTAGTATCCTAGAACAACCCTTAAAAGTCTCTGGCGACTCGGTGGTTACGGTAGGCGATATAGCCAGTGTTCGGAAATCGTTTAAGGATCCCTCTTCAATAGCCAGGCTAGCCGGTGAAAGATCGATAGGAATAGAAATAAAAAAAAGAAGTGGGGAGAACATCATAGAAACGGTCAAGCGAGTGCGGTCCGTCGTAGAAACTACAAGTAAAAATTGGCCTGATGGGCTCAAATATACATTTTCACAAGATCGGTCCACAAATATAAAGACCATGTTAAGAGAGCTACAAAACAACATAATCAGTGCAGTATTACTCGTTATGATCATCATTGTAGGAGCGCTTGGTTGGCGTTCGGGAGCATTAGTTGGAATGGCAATACCAGGTTCCTTCTTACTCGGCATCCTCGTTCTTTCCTTATTAGGACTCTCTATAAATATAGTGGTTCTTTTCAGTTTAATTTTGTCTGTTGGAATGTTGGTAGACGGCGCGATCGTTGTCACTGAGTTTGCTGATCGCCAGCAGAAACGTGGGTTTCTCCGACGGGAAGCATACAAAACAGCTGCCAAAAGAATGGCATTACCTATAATAGCGTCTACAGCAACAACTCTCGCTGCTTTTTTCCCACTAATTTTCTGGCCAGGTATTGTCGGGGAGTTCATGAAGTTCCTCCCTATTACCTTGGTAGCCGTCCTTTCTGCTTCATTAATTATGGCGTTGATCTTTGTTCCAACTATTGGCGGACTATTTGGATCAGGAGGCAATCTTCCCGCTGTTGTCCCTCATCCATCCGGTCCTGATAAATCACCTCTGCACGAGCGAATATCAGCTTTTGGGAAATTTTATAAAATAGTATTGGAAAAAGCTCTGAATAACCCTGGGAAAGTACTTTTAGCTGCCGTCCTTATGCTAGTTGGAGTTCAGTACACTTATTTTGTGTCAGGGAACGGGTTGCAGTTTTTCCCAAATATCGAGCCCGAAACAGCGAATATTTATGTGCGTGCTCGTGGAAATATGTCGATACATGAAAAAGCTAAATTATTGCATGGAATTGAACACGACGTTTTAAATATGAAAGAAGTTAAATCGGTATACACCTACATCGGAAAACTGAAGGGGGCCGAGGAAGATTTGCCAAAAGATATTATCGGTAAATTGCAATTAGAATTTATTGACTGGAAGGAAAGAAGAAAAACCTCTCTCATTTTGAAAAACATTATAGAAAAAGCAAAAAACTATCCCGGTCTTATAATAGAGTTTATGGAAGAAAAAAAAGGTCCTCCCAGCGGCAAACCTCTAAAAATCCGGCTGACTTCTGATAACTTAGACGATGTTAGTCTTGCTACTAAGCTGATCCGGGATAAAATGGAGAAAACCCCCGACCTAACGAACATAGAAGACGACCGCGATATTCCAGCTATAGAATGGGAATTGAAAATTGATCGTGTACGAGCTGCAAAATTTGGCGCAGATGTTGCGCTAATAGGAAACTATGTTCAATTACTGACAAATGGCATGAAAGTCACAACATTCAATCCTATTGATAGTGAAGAAGAAATTGATGTCGTCGTCAGATACCCCAGGCAACACCGAAAATTAGATCAATTCGACAAGATTAAAATAAAGACATCAAGTGGAATGGTTCCAATTGAAAACTTTGTTAACTGGGCACCTCAAGCGAAAGTGGGCACTATCAAGCGAGTTAATACTCAAAGAACTCGAACTATTAAATCGGATGTCAAACAGGGAGTTCTCCCAAATACTATGGTCGATGAAATAAAGTCTTGGTTAAAAGACTCAAAGCTTCCAAAGACAGTGAGTGTCCAATTTAAAGGTGAAGACGAGGAACAAGAAAAGGCAAAAAGCTTTTTAGTAAGAGCTTTCTCAGTGGCACTTTTTATAATGGCAGTAGTACTGGTGACACAATTTAATAGTTTTTACAGCGCTTTTCTAATTCTATCTGCAGTCGTTATGTCGACGATAGGTGTTTTAATTGGTCTTTTAATTACCGGCAAACCCTTTGGAGTTGTTATGACAGGGGTAGGCGTAATAGCATTGGCTGGTATTGTGGTTAACAATAATATCGTATTAATTGACACATTCGACTATTTAAGAAAAAGTTCACAAAACGTAAAAGAAGCCGTTCTTCAGGCGGGTATGGAACGCCTTCGTCCCGTTCTATTAACAACCGTGACAACTATTCTTGGCCTGTTGCCAATGGTGCTTCAAATAAACGTGGATTTCGTGACACGGGAAATAAGCATCGGAGCGCCTTCTACGCAATGGTGGGTATCTTTGTCGACAGCGATAGTATTTGGGCTAAGTTTCGCGACTATTTTAACACTCATCGTTACCCCTTGTGCGTTGCAATTTAGAGCTAATTTGCAAGAAACAGTAAGGATTTATAGAGAGAAAAAACAACTGGTTTCATAGATAATGATTTTTAAGCAATAGTTTACTAAAAAAGTAAAATTGCGATCCTGAGGGCCCACTTAATTAATGTAATTTCATTAGCTTCCTATAGGACCTAAAACTTAATGGTATTGACAGTAAATAACAGAATATAAGCGCAGCTAATGCAATCCAAGGCTCTGTAAGCGCACCTGCTATAAAAATTCCACCAATTAAAAATATTGGAACTACCAATTTTTGAGGTAGCTTTGTGCCTTTAAAGGAATATGTCGGCAGACTGCTCACCATCATCAATCCAATTATTACCAGCCACCCAATAACAATTTCAGGCGCCCTTAAGATTTCAAAGTCTATCTCAAAACTAAGAATAATAGGTAAACACGCAAGACCTGCAGCGGCGGGAGCCGGAACACCGGAAAAAAATCTCGCAGCAAAGGGTTTGGGGTCAAGGTCATCTAATTTTGTATTGAACCTCGCAAGCCGGAGAGCCATACACGTAGAAAAAAATAAGACACTCATCCAACCAAATCCGCCTAGAACATCGGTACTCCAAAAAAATAAAATCAGAGCAGGAGCCACCCCAAAACTAATAAAATCCGATAAGGAATCTAATTCTGCACCAAACCGACTCTGTCCCTTTAGAAGACGAGCCATACGCCCATCTAAAGTATCCAGTATTGCAGCAAGTCCAATTGCTGCGACCGCAAACTCCCAGCGCTCGTGTACAGCGAACCGTATCCCAGTGAGACCTGAACATAGGGCAAGTACAGTAATCAAGTTCGGAATGACAGTGTTAATAGACATCATTCGCAGTCGACCCTTGCGTGATTTATCTGCCATTTTAAGTCTGCGCATTTCCTTGGTTAGCGTATTTCACCAATTCTACTTACCTCGTCTGAACTAAGATCAGCTAATACTGTTTCGCCAGCAATACACCTTTGACCAACAATGACTTGTGGCATGACCCCAGAGGGAAGATAAATATCAACCCTGCTGCCGAAGCGTATGAGCCCAAAGCGCTCCCCCGCGAGAACTTGCTGTCCTTCCTCTAGGTAACAAACAATTCTTCTTGCCACCAAACCAGCTATCTGCACCGCACCAATGGATCTCCCATCATCTAAATCGAGCCTTAGCATTTGCCGCTCATTTTCGTCGCTCGCCTTATCAAAAGATGCATTCAAAAACTTTCCTGGAACATAGACCAGCCGTCCAATTTTGCCGTCACAGGGAGCCCGATTTACATGACAATCAAAAACATTCATAAAGACGCTTATTCTTGTGACTTCAGACGCAGCCATATTAAGTTGGACTGGTGGAGATACCTCCGTGATCATTTGTACTATTCCATCAGCTGGAGAAATAATCAGTCCAGCTCGCTGAGGAGTAACTCGGTCTGGATTTCTAAAAAAATAAATGCACCAAAGCGTCAAAATTACGCCAATCCAACCTAAAGCTGTAGAGAAAATAAATAGGATTAGCGTTGCTATGCCAAATACTGCTATGAACGGCCAGCCTTCTCGAGCAATTGGAGTGGCTAACACACTTAAAAACATGGTTTTTTCTGCCTTTGTCATCACTTTCCTACCGATCTAACGCTGGTAATTTGAACACTTGGCCAGGGTAAATTAGATCAGGGTCTCGAATTTGGTCAAGATTAGCCTTATAAATTTCGGTGTAGCGAAAACCACTACCGTACACCCTAGCTGCAATACGCCATAAACTGTTCCCGGGTTTTATAATCACTGTACGCCGCTCGTTCTTCATATCAATTGGCTGAACTTTTTCGAATGGCACTTGAATTCGCTTTGCCACTTTGCCACCCGTGCCAATCAAATCAACCCTGATTTGATAAAGGCCTGGAGGAAGTCTGGATTGCAATTGAAAGGTCCATGTACCGCTGTCAGAACTTTTTATTGAACCTGCAACTTTATCATTGATGTAAATTTGTAGTGTGTTTTGTGCAGTAGCCTGACCGCTTAATAACATTAAATCGACATCATCATAGTCGATGGTGCTGATTGTCAAAACTAGCTTTTCTTTTTCGACCTCTACGAAATTTTTATTCGGGTCATTGTTGCTATCTAATCTACTTTGCCTAGTTTCAAGGCCTGGACTTTGAATAATCCGGGTAGCCTGTTTACTGGCTTCGCTGCGAGGAACGACCATAGCGAGTGGTTTTTGGTTTTTATTTTTGGTATCGGTAATACCACCCTCTAAACTTGGGATTCCAATAACTACCGCATTTTTTGACTCAATTATGTTTTTTTGGTCTGTGATATCTCTAAGGGTTATAATCATATTGCGATTTTTCAACCTAGAGGCTGGTACAAAAACCCATTCACCCCGACCATCTGCTTTCACCTGACCAAGTTGTTCCCTGCCACTCATTATTTCTATAATCGAGTTTGGTTGGGCTCGACCAGCGATGACGATATTACCTTCCGGATCAACCCGCACAACATCAAATTTTGGCGTTACAAGAGGAGGTATAACTCGAGTCTGCGCTTGACCCTGGGTTTCAGTTTGATTCTCATTTTTATTAGCTGTATTTTTTAAAGGGTTTTTTTTGACATTACTATTTACAGTCGTAGAAGCATCGGTGTTATTCTCTGGCACCTCTTCATCAGACAAGAAAAGCAGAAGCAGTGCACCCATAACAACTAACAAGCCTGCAACGGCGATTAAAAAAGGGCGTTTTAACATATATCCGCCTCCGAATCCTCCGTTGGACCATAAGCCCGAATCAATTAGTAGGCAACGCTTCTATTGAAATAAAACTCTTCTTGACCAACTATGGTATCGATGGAATACAAGGATATGGCTGATAATTTTACTGTCTGTGTATTTTGTGGATCCTCTGATGGAAATGAAGCTGTTTTTTCCAAAACAGCTTTTGACGTCGGAGTAACTCTCGCAAATGCCGGCTTTAACATAGTCTATGGGGGCGGAAGCACTGGCCTAATGGGTCAGGTAGCCGATGGCGCTATATCCGCGGGGGCCGACGTAACGGGTGTGATACCAAAGTTTTTGCAAGACGTTGAAGTGGGCCACACTGGACTGACAAGAACAATAGTCACTGATGATATGCATACGCGTAAGAGGATTATGTATGAAAAAGCAGATCTTTTTCTCTCCCTTCCGGGAGGAATTGGTACGTTCGACGAAACAATTGAAGTTCTAACTTGGCTTCAGCTCAACGTTTTTAGTAAAAGCTTAATCCTTTTCAATATAAATTGTTACTGGGATAGTTTTATGGAGATGATTGAAAATAGTATAAACACTGGGTTTTATAGGCCTAGAAACTCCAACTTTTTATCTTCGGTGGACTCTATTCAGGAATTAATGCTGAAACTTAAGAATTTTGATAAGAATGAGCTCAAATAAGACAACGGTTCACCCTACTAAATATCTAAAACCAGCCAGGAAAACAGCTCTGTTGGGTTTTAGAAAAAAATATGCTGAAAAACTTTAAAGTAACCTTTACATTACTGATGCAAAATATCATACAACTGTAGTTTTTTCACGATCTTAATTTCTTATGATGAAAACCCAATCTAAAGAGGCCTAAATGATTGATCTAATGTCTATAGCAAGAACAGAAGCTGATGGCGGCGACCTGTTTAGCAAACTCCAAGCTCTTTATGAACCAACAGAAGTAAGACCTGACGGGCATCCCGAGGCCGTGGTTTGGAGTGGGGGCAACTTTGTTGGTAACGTAAATCCCGTAGCTCATTCATTGACAGATGCGTATGCGTTGCTGGGGACTGTGGCAGCGATCGACATTCTCGGCCTTCCTTTTTACACCGTACCGATGTGGTCACAATACAGACATGACACAAAGCTTGAGTGTCTGAGTTGGTTTGGCAATATGCCATGCACATCCATTAAGTGGTCAACTGCTGGCGATGCCTATGTAAATGACGGGAAAGGTGGCAGAGTGGTAGTTATGGGTAAGTCTGGTAACGCCCCATTGAGAACACAAGCGGGCGTCTATTGTAATGTTCGACCATACGGCCCAATCACTGCAGTAAGATGCATGCCATGTTTGCCATATTCCCAGAACAAACCCAAATTCAATATCGATCCGAAGACAGGTCATATCCACTCTGAAATGAATTCACCGGGAATACAAATGGCTTATGCTAATAGGCTCTTCCTAAGGATGGTGCATGAAACCGGGGCTATAGGCAGAGTTGCAATGAAGCCAACACAGGCGATGGAAGATGGAATAAACGCGGGTCTGCACGCCTGGCTAATACAAGGCACTAAATTCGAGGTGGGTAGAAAATACGCCGTAGATCCATTTGAAGAACATAGAGAAAATATAGAAAAAATTATCGCTCTACTACCACCCGATTTTAAGGCTGGAATGGAAAATTGGGGCGGACGCATAGAACAACATATCTCTGACACAAATTACGGTCTGCTATTATGGGATCTAATTGATCACCAGAAATGCATCGTTCTTGCAACAGACCTAGATGGTGACCGACTAACTGACTTGATGGCAGACGTATCGGACCCTTTACGACATTTTGGTGGAAAATTGGCAAAGCACCTTGGACACGATATAGATATGGCTAAAGTTTGGTCGGATATGGGTTACACAACTGGGAACGGTCGTGACATGACCTCTGTAATGCACCGGATGACTGGTCCAGCTATTCACGAGCAAACCCTAGGTTCAGCAGATGCAATGCTACTTAGATTGCTTGACGGCGATGAGACAATGGGGGGTACAAAACAGCCATACGACCCAAGGATACATTTTGTCCTAATTCGTGACGCATATTTAGACGCCAATCAAGGAAACGACGAACTGAGAAAGTGGTTGGACGATGCCCTCGCGAAATTCGACAAGGTATATTCTGGGCAGCGGCCAGGATTTATTGAGGGCTATAAAGCATTAAAAGAGGCGATCAAACCCTGGGGAGATTAGTGTTAGAGATCCTCTTTTCGCAATAGATTTGGGATTTTGTGACAAACAATATATTAAAATAGCTCAAGCTTTTTCGGCATGAGGCTGCATTACGTAGACCAAAAGCTTATGACTACCCTTTCGAACGCAAGTCATTCGACATAAAATTTACAATGTCCTAAATATACTAAATGATGGTAATATCTTTTCGGTGGGTAGATCGAAAGTAACAAAATGTCACAAACAAAGTTAGCATTTGTCGCTTCACAAGATGAAACCGCATTACAAGCAAAAAGGGAGCTTGAAAACAAATATCCGCATGTCCCAGAAAATCAAGCTGACGTAGTGGTTGTTCTTGGTGGTGACGGAAAAATGCTGGAAGCGCTTCGTTACTACATAGATAAGCCGGTTAAGGTTTTCGGAATGAACAAAGGCACTGTTGGGTTTTTAATGAATGAGTTTTCATCGGATAACCTTATCAAACGTATTGAGGCTGCAACATTAGTAACGCTACACCCTTTAAGAATGCATGTCGAAACTTCAACAGGGATCGTTAAAGAAGCCCTAGCTTTCAATGAGGTCTCTTTACTCCGCGAGACCTCGCAAACCGCTAAATTGAGAATTACCATTGATGGTACTGTCCGAATGGAAGAGCTATTATGTGATGGTATTCTTGTATCCACTCCTGCTGGCAGCACCGCATATAATTTATCTGCGCATGGACCAATCATTCCACTTGGAGCTGGCATTCTTGCTCTTACCCCTATAAGTGCATTTAGACCGAGAAGGTGGCGTGGAGCGTTACTGCAACATGACGCAGAAATTACAATTGAATCATTGGATGTCAAAAAGCGACCTGTAAGTGCGACTGCCGACTCCACAGAAGTCCGGGATATTAAAGCTGTTTCCGTAAAGGAAGATAGGAGTATAAACCTGAATCTCTTATACGACCCTGACCACAATCTAGATGAACGAGTGCTCAAGGAGCAATTTTCGCCTTGAGGCGACTTAAGTCCAAAATCACTATGATTTAGTGATCAATAATGAACATAAAACCCAATAATGCGGTGTCAAAATGTCAAAAGATCGAGACATAGAAAATAAAAAAAACTCAATGGAAAACTTTATTGAACCAGACAACAATCAGCTACCAGGTAGCGACGAAGCATCTGTTTTCATGAAGAAGCGCCTTTTACAACACAAAAAATATCTCAAAACAGCGCGTGGTGCGCAGCAAGCTATGGAAAAAATAAGCGAAAAAGAAGCAGCGTTGGATAACGTCCGCCAGGGTAGCTCAAGTAAGCCAAAAAACTAAAATTAAGTTTTTTTATCAAGAGCGAAGTCAATTAGGCGCTTTGTTAATTCAAATAAATTACCTTTTAAAACCGAAAAGCCATCGTTCTTTGAGACTGAATTTTCATCCAAATAAAGCCGCCGATTAATTTCTATCTGGATTGCATCACAATTTTTCGAGGGTGCCCCATAGCGCTTAATCAGTTCTGCTCCTTTATAGGGATAGTTAATTGCGACTTCATAACCTTTCTCCATTAGACTTTTAGTAATTAAATCACGAAATTCCCTAGACGATGTCTTGCCATCCTGATCACTCACCACAAAGTCAGGCCGTTTTTTACCGCTGTCTATATTCATTTGGTTACCTTTAGATTTCATAGAATGCCAATTTATGTAAAAAATTGACCCAAACTCAGATAGTTTCTCTTCAAGCAAGGTTTGCAGCGATTGATGATAAGGTGACCAATAATTTTTAATTCGATTTTCTACTTCGGACACTGTTAATTTTTTTGAATACATCGGCACATTAGGCAAAATATATTTTCTTATCAAACCCATACCTACATCGAGTTTTTTTGTCACTTGAACATCGTGCGGCCATTTTCCATTAATCATGGAAATATCAACTTCCGATTTAGATCTATTTGGATCAATGTATGTACGAGGGAAATCCGCAACCAAAACCGCAGCGCCTAGATTACTACTATCTATAATTAATTCATCAACAAACGCATCTCTAGCCGTCTTCAGTTGCGAGTCTGTTGCGGTAGTTCGGAAGTCCGGTGGGCTGATAACACCAGAATGAGGTGAATCATATACGATTGGCGCAGAAATCCTGCTTTGTCTATAAACTCTCAGAACGTCTTTAATATTTTTATTGGATGCATTAGTGGTCATCGTTAAGGTGACACGCTGAGTGGCGATCTGGGCTAATTTCCCGCAGAACCGGTCTTTCTTCTCTGCATCTTAAAGTAGCATTGGGGCAGCGTGGATGAAAATGGCATCCAGAGGGAGGGTCTATAGGTGAGGGTATCTCACCCTCTATCGGAGCAAAACGTCTAGCCCGGGTGTCCAAACGAGGCACTTCAGCTAATAATGCTTTAGTATAAGGATGATTTGGTTCTCTAAATAAGTCTTCGGTGGGTGCTACCTCAACCACTCGTCCAAGGTACATTATAACAACTCTATCACTTAAGTGCTCCACGACCCCTAAATCATGACTAATAAATAAGTATGTAAGGTTGAGATCTTCCCTAAGTTTCATGAATAAATTAAGAACTTGCGCTTGAATAGAGACATCTAGCGCTGCCACGGACTCATCGCAAACCAAAAAATCTGGCTGAACTGCAAGCGCTCTTGCTATACCTATTCTTTGTCTTTGCCCCCCCCGAAAATTGGTGTGGATATCGTCGGGCATAACTCGGATCCAAGCCTACTCTTGTCATTATTTGCGCAACGTAGTCCTCAATTTCAGAGTGGTTCACAACTTTATGCACAACGGGGGCTTCACCTACTATATCCTGAACTCTTAGCCTTGGGTTAAGTGAGCTCATCGGGTCTTGGAATATCATTTGTATCTTTAATGCAGCTTCGCGAGCCTCGATTCCTTCCAAATTTGCAACATCTTGACCTCTAAATAATACCCTTCCATCGCTTGCTCCATGAACGCCGGCAACAACCCGCCCAAGCGTAGATTTTCCACATCCTGACTCTCCAACCAAACCAACGACTTCTCCATCCTTGATCTCGATTGAGACACCATCAACAGCATGTACTATCTCTTCACGCACTCTTGCGCCCAGTTTCTGTGCAATCTTCCCCGCCAAATCTAGCGATTTCACAAAACGCTTAGAAACATTCTCAATGCTTAGTATTGGCGTTTCTAATTCTGAATTACTCACGAGGTTTCCTGCCTAATATTATCGTTATTGTATTCAATTGGATTATGACATAAGAGTCGCCGATTCTGCGGAGCAAGTCTAATATCTGGCTGCTCCTGACAATTAGAATTCGACCACTTACATCTGGGCGCGAACGCGCACCCCTTTGGTAAACTGAGTAATGAAGGTGCCATTCCAGGAATTTGTGATAACGGGGCCCCTCTCTTATTTTTACTAGGGACCGATGTTATTAAACCATGGGTGTAGGGATGCATTGGATTATCTAAAACAGCATTTACCTCACCGGACTCAACGATTTTTCCGGCATACATAACACAAATTTGATCTGCCAAACCCGCAACTACAGATAGATCATGTGTAATCCAAATGAGGGCTGTACCAGTTTGAGAACAAAGCTTTTGCACTTCATAGAGTATTTGCCCTTGAATAGTTACATCTAATGCTGTTGTAGGCTCATCTGCTACAATAAGGTCTGGCTTATTTAAAAGAGCAATAGCAATAGCCACTCTTTGGCGCATACCACCAGAGAATTGGTGAGGATAAGCCCGAAGTCTTTCGTCTGGGGATGCTATACCGACTTGCCCCAGTGCATCGCGCGCCCGCTGGCGAGCAATTTCCTTAGATACCTTTTCGTGGGCACGTATTGCTTCTATCATTTGTGTATCTATTCGCAGTACCGGATTTAATGTCATCATAGGGTCTTGGAAAATCATTGAAATGTTTACACCGCGCAATTCCCGCATTCTTTCAGCGGATACCTTATTTAAATCTTCACCCCGATAAAGAATTTCGCCGCCAACTACTCTGCCCGGCTGATCGACTAAGCCAAGTATAGAGAAGCCCGTTACTGTTTTCCCAGACCCTGATTCCCCAACCAATCCAAGGACTTTGCCTGGGGCTATTGAAAAAGTTATGCCATCGACGGCTTTAGCCACGCCACCTTTTGTAAAAAAGTAGGTTCGAAGATCTCTTACGTCTAACGTTGGTTTTTGTGTCAAGTCTACACCCGCCTATTTTTGTAGTCGTGGGTTAAGCACGTCCCTAAGTCTATCACCAACAAGGTTGATACTTACAATAGTGACTAAGAGTGCCAAACCGGGAAATACACTTATCCAATACTTTCCGCTAAGGATGTATTCAAAGCCGTTTGAAATTAGACGCCCAAGTGAGGGTTCTGTCTGTGGCATGCCTAAGCCTAGGAATGACAGTGTTGCCTCTAAAGAAATAGCGTGGGCCACCTGCATCGTGCCGACTACTATCATTGGGGCTATACAATTAGGCAATAAATGGCGAAACATAATTCGATTTTTTGATAGCCCTAGACACACTGCCGACTCTATATACTCTCGTCTACGCTCGACTAAAGCCGTCCCCCGAATTGTTCTTGCATAGTACGCCCATTGAACCACGACCAATGCAATTAGTGTTTTATCTACACCTTTTCCAAGCGTAACCAATAAAACAAGCGCAACCAAAATGGCGGGAAAACTAAGCTGTATGTCAACAATCCTCATAAAAAGCGCATCAATGCGACCGCCCGCATAGGCTGATAAAAGACCAAAACTTATACCTATCAACATAGCAATAATGCCGCTGCCAATCCCGACACCTAGACTTATCCTCAGACCATAAATCATGGCGCTCACCATATCTCGGCCAGCCCCATCTGTACCCAAATAGGCAACTGTTCCAGACATCATTTTCTCGCCTGGGGCAAGCCTACTATCTAAAATAGTAACAGACGTTAAATCATAGGGGTCTGTTGGTGTTAAAAGCGGTGCAAAGATTGCCAACAAAACAATACCCACGATTACTAAAAATCCAAGCACCGCTAGCTTCGACTCGCAAAAATCCGACAGGAAACGCTTAAAGGGGGTTTGTAACCCCTCAAATTCCTGGGCATCTTGTTTGTTGCCCTCGGTTAAATCTTGGTCAGTAGCCGTCATGATTTTACATCCTGAAGACGAACACGTGGGTCCAGAATTGAGTATAATATATCAACCACAAGATTAATGAAGACAAAGAGGAAAACGATGATCATCAAATAAGCAACAATGATAGGTCGATCCAACAACCCTATTGAGTCTATCAATAGCTTTCCCATACCCGGCCAAGCAAAAACGGTCTCGGTAACAACTGAAAAGGCAACTAAACCACCAAATTCGAGACCTAGAACAGTTACAACTGGTATCAAAATATTTTTCATTACATGAACTAATATTATTCGGGACTCCTGTAGCCCTTTAGCCTTAGCAAATTTAATATAATCCTGGTGCAAAACTTCTCGAGTTCCCGCCCGTGCAAGACGTATGACCATTGATAATTTAAATAATGCAAGATTAACAGCTGGCATTAGTACATGGCTAAAACCATCCCAACTAAAAATACTTAAAGGCATTCCTAGAATAACTTGTACATCTCCTCTTCCAGTTGACGGCAACCATCCTAGCATTACGGCAAAGAGCAGTATCATCATTATTCCTACCCAGAACGTGGGAAGACTAAAGCCCAAAATGGATCCTGTCATTATACTCTTCGAGGCCCAAGAATCCGGTTTCAATCCAGCCCAGACACCCAATGGTATTCCAAAAATTATCGCTATCATAAGAGAAACCACTGCGAGTTCCATCGTCGCCGGCATTCTATCCAATATTAAGAGTAAAGCAGGTTCATTAAATACAAACGACTCCCCAAGGTTCCCCTTAAGGGCTTTCGAGACGAAAATCCCATATTGAACTAAAAAGGGTTTGTCCAATCCCATGGACTTAATCATTTCCTCCCGTTCCTCTTGATCAGCATCATCACTAACCAAGATCTCAACTGGATCCCCAATGAGGAAAACACCAGAAAAGACAATGAAGGACATGATTATCACTACTACACCCGACTGCAGGAGGCGTCTTATTATGAAAACCGACATATTTCCCCTATAAAATCAGTTCGCTTTCTCTAGAGCTAAAAGCAAAATTCACTCAAAGAATAGTATGGGGGCTGCGCGAAAGCGCAGCCCCGATACTTTTTATTTCACCGGAATATAGTCGTGTCCGGTCGTACGCTCATCAGCGCGTGGATTGAATTTTAATCCTTTACGCGTTGCCCAGGTATTTACCTGATAATGCAGCGGAATAATGCCTTGGTTTTCACCAATAGCCAACTCTGTTGCTTTAGCTAATAGTTTTCCACGTTTGGCGTCATCTACTGTAGCCAATGCCTCATTTATCAAACCATCTACTTTAGGATCTGAGTGTCTACCTCGGTTGGAAGCCCCCATACCTTTTGATTTATCATGGGTCGCTAGCAACGACTTCAACGGACTAGAAGGTTCACCGGTACCTGAGCCCCAACCAACTAGAACAAAGCTGAATTCTGGTAAACCCTTTGCCCCCTTGGAAGCGCGCTTGAAATAGACGTTCTTTGGCATAGTCACCACTTTTGTTGGAATACCTTGAGCAGATAACATCTGTCCAATGGCTTCACATATCTTGGCATCATTTATGTAGCGATCATTTGGAC
>CACHDV010000031.1 GCA_902578675.1 uncultured Alphaproteobacteria bacterium | reverse complement strand
TACCGCTGTCAGCGGTCTCATGGAAGGCCTTTGTCTTTCCCGTTACGACTTTTGCACTCTCATCATACTTAATAAAATTATAAGAGGCCGCGCCCCCGGTTGCACGTTGGCAACTCTTGCAGTAACAGGCAATAATTTGATCTGGTGCCTCGTCTAGAAGAACTTCAATAGATCCGCACAAACATTTTCCTGATATCGTCATCTGAAACCTCCTATGCGCTGGCCTTTATTAATAACTGTCTTTAAAAAAAAACTATGTTTAAACAAACCAACATGAGTGGGAATTTCCGATTTTAAAACCACTCTTACGGACTATTTTGGCCAATCAAACCTCCTTATTCTTATAACACAAATTTTGTGTTTTGGTTAAAAAGTTTTAGTATTCCCTTTACGGTAGAACAGTAACAGACGAACCTCTAAACTTAATAAATTCCATCTATTAAGATTTTTTTTATGGTATCAGTTACTATGATTCTGGAAACCGTCTACTAGTTCAACTTTTTAAATTCAACTTACTGACTATGTTCTTAAACAGATATACTTTGATCTTGATAATCATATTCGTCTGCGCGGGGTGTTCCCCTTTTAAAGTTGCAGATGTTTTATCGCCTTATTCCGGCTACGAGGTTACAACTAACGTCTCTTACGGGACACTTGAAAGGCAAAAACTTGATATCTACACGCCTACAAAAATACAAGAATCAAGTGATATAATTATCTTCATTTACGGCGGGTCTTGGAAATCTGGAGAAAAATCTAACTACAGGTTTATTGCCCAACCCTTTACTAATGCAGGTTTTATAACGATAATTCCTAACTATCGACTTTATCCCGAGGTAAGATTTCCCGAATTTAATAAGGATGTCGCAAAGGCTGTAGCCTGGGTACATCAAAATTTTTCACGCCCAAAGGATTCTAAAAACATCATCCTTGTAGGGCATTCCGCTGGTGCACATATCGCTGCTTTAATTTCCCTTAATCCAAATTATCTTGAAGCTGAAGGATTATCCCCTTCTATAATAAAAAGCTGGGTATCGTTGGCAGGGCCCCTGGCATTCAACCCATTAAAAACAAGATCAACTCGCCCAATTTTTGAAACGATTGAAGATGATATCAAACAAGCTCAGCCGGTAACCTTCGCTGATAGAAATAGTCCACCTGTGTTATTAATTCATGGGAAAGAAGACAAAACCGTTTATGAAAAAAATTCACTAATTATGTCAATGGCGCTAAAAAAAAATGGGAATAGGGTTATTCAAAAATCCATTGAAGGTTTAGGCCACCTAGGCATATTACTTGCAATCGCAAAACCCAAATTATTTGGGGTCGATATCATAAAAGAAATAAAAGGATCGATAAGCGAATTTAATGCATCCTGAAAAGAAAATGGAAATGGGAGGAGCTTACCTATTTCTCAAATCAACATTAATACTCACTCTGTCTGATAAGGTCATGTCATAAAATTGTCATAATGTTTTTATTGCCTCTTATTAGTAAGCGTATTCAAATAGAGTGTATTTTTATAAGGAGATTGTGATGACACCTTGGGAAATAAAAGGAAGAGAACTCGCCAATTGCAATTGCGCTTATGGTTGCCCGTGCCAATTTAACGCCTTACCTACATATGGAACATGTGAGGCGGCCGTTGGATATGAAATTGATACAGGCCATTATGGAGATATTAAACTTGATGGACTGCGCGTCTCGGCTACCTATAAATGGCCAGGACCGGTGCATGAAGGAAACGGGGAATATCAGATTTTCATAGATGAAAATGCCACTTCGGAGCAACGCGACGCAATAGAGAAAATAGTAACTGGCGAAGATACTGAAGAAATGGCCACAATGTGGTGGATATTTAATGCAATGTGTACCCAACGTCATCCTACTGAATATAAAAAAATCAATACAGAAATAGACGTAGAAAATCGATTAGGCAGCGTGGTAGTAGATGGCACGTTAAATATTAAAGCCGAACCTATCAAAAATCCTGTAACAGGAGCAGAACATCGAGCTAGGATAGATCTTCCTAATGGGTTTGAATATAAAATAGCCGAAATGGGTAGCGCATCAACAACTACTACTGCCGGAAAAATAGCGCTAACAAATAACAAGGACAGTTACGCCCAATTCGCTGAATTACATTTAAACAACTCCGGGGTCATAAGGTAACTAGCTGCCGCATGGCGCCTGAGCAAAATCTATAATGGCCGATAATAATACTGCTAACTCCACCGCTGTTGAATCACTTATCCAGCGGGATAAGGTAATTACAATTATCGCTATTGCTGTCTTGGTAGGGGCGACTCTCACCTACACAGTCCTGGGCGTAGGGATGAATATGTCGGCAATCCAGATGACACCCGGCCTTGGTCAATCACAAATGTCTATGCCAAACATGAGCGCCATGAAAAACATGGCCGCGACACCTGCCGTATGGAGTTTCAACTATAGCGTCTTAATGTTTTTTATGTGGTGGACAATGATGATAGCGATGATGCTACCGAGCGCTTCTCCAATGATACTTCTGTATACCGCGCTAATCAGACGAACAAAAAAAGCAAAAAGTATTATACGGCAAGTTACCTCATTTATTTGCGGATATTTATTGGCTTGGGCAGCCTTCAGTCTTTTTGCTGCGGCACTTCAGTCGCAGCTCGAGCTGCGTGATTGGATGTCTCCCATGATGATGGAGGCGACCAACATTTATTTGGCAGCAGGTATCCTTATTGCTGCAGGTGTCTATCAACTAACACCGTTGAAAACGGTGTGTTTAGAAAAGTGCCGCCAGCCTGCCAGTTTTTTAGCCAACTATAAAAACACGTGGGTAAATTCCCCATTAAGAATTGGTCTTGTTCACGGATTTTACTGTGTAGGATGTTGCTGGTTTCTAATGGGATTACTTTTCTTTGGTGGCATTATGAATTTATATTGGATCGTCGGACTCATAATTTTTGTTGCCATTGAAAAACTACATGAAAAAGGCGTAATATTTGGAAAGATTTTAGGCGGCGGGGCTATATTTTTGGGTATTGCGTTTTTGATAAATTCGTAGCTATCCATTTACAGGATACGGTAATCTTACGAATATTCCTTGCAGATAATCCGACGACAAATTGTACGTATTATTTAAATGGAAACTTTTCAAAAACTAGATGATTTCTTGAATTTTGCTTGGGCACAAATTTCGCGGGGGAAAGTAGATAAAAAATCACCAGCTCGGCACCCTACTTTTGTGACATCAAATTTGGATGGCTTCCCAAAAGCTCGAACGTTAGTAATGAGAAGGAGTGATAGGAAAAGGAACGAGATAGAGTTCCATACTGACACTTCTTCTTCAAAAATGTTTGCCCTCGAGGAAAACTCTCATGCAGGAATTCACATTTGGTTGCCAAAAGTTCAATTGCAAATTCAGATGGACGTTGATGTTGAAGTAAAGGTTGGCGACATAACTATCCCAAATTGGAGAGATGTTCCAACTAACTCTAGGGTTGCTTACGGAACTATTCCTAGTCCTGGAACCGTCATTGCAAGCCCGCTTGCCTATGATCATGCCCCAGATCAGAAACGTTTTGCAGTTTTGGTATGTCATATAGAATTAATTCAGTTACTGCTTTTGGGTAATAAACATATTCGTGCTCAATACAAAAAGGCGACTAATTGGCAAGGGGAATGGCTCTCCCCTTAAATTTTGACCGTCACCAAAATAACTCTCCTGATTAATATTTCTTGTCTATCGATTGTAATAAATGCTTTGATGGCAATCCTTGAAAAGTGCAATTGAGAAAAATCGTAGTGGGAGAAAATTAATGCTCAAAGGTTCAGATCTTTTTGTGAAAGCATTAGAAGAAGAAGGTGTTGAGTATATTTTTGGGATTCCCGGTGAGGAAAATCTTGATTTCTTAGATAGTCTCTCCCGATCAAAGAAAATTAAGTTAATTCTAACTCGGCACGAACAAGGTGCTGGTTTTATGGCTGCTGTTTATGGACGACTGACAGGCAAGACAGGTATTTGCATTGCAACTCTAGGCCCTGGAGCAACAAATTTTACGACATGCGCTGCATATGCTCAATTGGGCGGCATGCCAATGATGATGATAACGGGTCAAAAGCCTGTAAAAAAATCTAAGCAAGGACGTTTTCAAATACTCGATGTCGTAGAAATGATGAAACCAATTACGAAGTATGCTGAGCAGTTGGTTGCAGCAGACAATATCCCAAGCCGAGTAAGAGAAGCACTGCGAATTGCAGAACAAGAAAAACCCGGTGCAGTACATCTAGAACTACCAGAAGATATCGCAGATGAACATTCGGATGAAATGCCTATTCCAGCATCATCTGTAAGACGTGCGATTGCTGAAAATAAATCAATAAATGCAGCAGTCGATAGGATTGCAACCGCAAAAAGCCCAATAGTTGTAGTTGGCGCCGGTGGAAACCGGAAATTGACGAGCAATATGCTAACTGAGTTTATCAACGAAACCGGCATTCCATTCGTGAGCACTCAGCTTGGCAAAGGGGTGATAGATGAACGCCACCCTTTGTTTATGGGGTGCGCGGCTCTATCTAGTGGCGATTTCGTTCATCGAGCAATCGAGGCAGCTGATTTAATCATAAATGTTGGGCATGACGTTATTGAGAAACCACCGTTTTTTATGGCACACGGAACAGCAAGGGATCATGAGACAAGTCACTCATCAGAGGATGAGCCAGTTCTTGTATCCGAAGGAACACAAGTTATTCATGTATCATTTAGCCCAGCCGAAGTTGATCCTGTGTACTTTCCACAGTTGGAAGTTGTCGGTGATATAGCAAACGCAATTTGGCAAATAAAAACAGGCCTTGCAGAAAGAAGTTACAAAAATTGGAACTTTGGGCGCATGATGGAGGTCAAAAAGTACCACGATGCGAATATCACTGAGGGAGCTGATGATGACAGATTTCCGATATACCCCCAAAGATTGGTTGCAGATATCCGTAAGGTAATGCCAGATGACGGCATGATTTGTTTGGACAATGGTGTTTATAAAATATGGTTTGCTCGTAATTATGCGGCCCATCAACCGAATACTTGTATGCTGGATAATGCACTCGCAACGATGGGTGCTGGTCTACCGTCTGCAATGGCGTCACATCTAGTTTATCCAGAAAGGAAAGTTATGGCTGTGTGTGGAGACGGTGGGTTCATGATGAATTCGCAAGAACTAGAAACAGCTGTTCGATTGAAGATGAATATAACGTGCCTTATTCTGAATGACTCAAGCTATGGAATGATCCGTTGGAAACAGGCAAATATGGGTTTTGAAGATTGGGGGCTAGAATATAACAACCCCGATTTCATTAAATATGCAGAAAGTTATGGAGCAAAGGGCTACAGAGTCAGTGACTCTGAAAGCTTAATCAAAACTCTCGAAACATGCATATCTTCTCCAGGGGTTCACTTAATTGATTGTCCGGTAGATTATTCGGAAAATGATGAAATTTTGAATAATCGTATTAAAGAGGAAAGCCAGAAGATTTAGTTCACAAAATAAAGAAGGCAACTCTATAATAATAAATTAGATCAATTAACTCTTCTTTAAATTTCAATCTAGTAGCTTACGGGCAAAGATCCCGTACCCTAGTTGCGAACTCAAATACAATAATATTGGGTGATCCAGCACATGAGACTAGCCGTAATGTTTGTATGGAGATATGTTCATGCAACTTACTACAAACTTACTAATAGGATCGATTGCTGCTATTGAAATTGGCTCGGCAATCGTAGTTAAAAAACTTATAAAACGGCGTTCTAGAATCATAGTTGAATAACAAGTGCCCTTCCCGGCTAAACACAGCCTCTGTTTAATTTACTCATAAACGCCGTCAATTGTCTCAAATCCCCGTGGCGCGGCTATGATATGTCCCTTCAATTCTCGAGATTTGTGTAACAATTGTGTTTAAAGATTACCGCAGTGGTTCCTTTCGTGATCCACTCTGCTGATAAATTAACAGCACAAAGGATCCCGGAATCTGATATCTTACGTAAGCTTTCTTTGCCGAAGGCTTTTCCAAGAGATGGTGCGCTTTGATTGTTCTCCCTGTCTTTTCTCCCAAACTCGACTAAAGAAAACAACTGCGCACCATCAAACACCAGGCTCTTGAAACAGTCAGAACCCCACCTGAAAATATTTTCAAAGATATCTGATAATTCAGACTATAAGCTCGTTGATTGCTTGCAAGCGTGGCGGAGGAATTTCCGTTGGTTTTTGCGTTCTTTTATTAACGTAAACGTGCACAAAATAACCCGTAGCGGCGGGCTCAGGATCATCATCAATAAACAATCCTATCTCATATCTAACGCTGGATGTCCCGACTCGAACTACTCTAATGCCAGCATTGACATTAGCGGGAAAGCCTATTGATTTTCTAAATGTGCAGCTCGTTTCGACCACAAGCCCAACAATCTCAGCTGTATTTGGCTCGAGTTTACCTACCTCTATCAGATGTTGTGCTATAGCTGTATCAAAATAAGAGTAATATTGAACATTGTTAACATGACCATAAATGTCCATATCAATCCATCTTGTTGGGATTGTTGTGAACCACTTAAAACTCTCACGTGAAAAGTCAGTTACATCTCCCATTTTATATCTCCCACCAAAAACATTACATAGGACAAGCCTTGAACTCGCTTTCAATACATTTTTTTGCAAGTGCTCGCATTTTAGATATTTGTTTCGGATTCATATAATCTTTCTCAATACCTTCGAGAAGCATTCGCATAACAAGGTCATTTGGATTGTTCAAAAGCACGACGTACCCCCATAAATAACCGAGATCGATATTTGGCTTTATTTCTCCTAGACCACTCATATATTTTCTAGCCATGGATGACTGCGCGAACACTTTTCCTTCTTTAGCTAACGCAAGACAACGCATTGAACCTTCAAACGTATTATCATCACAAGGGTTAAACGCCTTAGATGGTGAGTGAAAAACCAACGCGATCATAACCAAAACAAGGAAGTATTTATATTTAGTTTGCATAATTGATTAATTTTCCGAAATCAAAAAATTGCCCAAAACGACTTTAGAAAATTCTATTAGTTGTTGACCTATTCTACTGCCGCTATGCCTTCAATCTCTACCTTCACATCCGGTCTGAATAAACCTGCTACGTATAACCAACTCATAGCGGGCGGGCCAGAAGGAAAGTATTTATTGTTGCTTTCGCGAATACGACTACCATTCGGTTTTTCTACTAGAAAGATTGAAATTCGGGCTATGTCATCGGATCGCCCTCCCTCTGAGATAACGATATCAATTATATTTTTTAGAGCTTGGTCATATTGTTCCTCCACATTTCCAAGCAAGGTTCCATCCTGCACGTTACCTATTTGACCCGCGAGGATTAAAAGTCTCTTATTCGGTGGTATAATTGCCATGTGTCGATAATTAGCTGCAGGTTCTGAAATCCCCTGGGGGTTTTTAAATATCAGCGCCATTTTAAACTTCCCTCTTTTTGATTGGCTTTTACTACTTCTTCGGTCGATAATATTCGAATTCTGTTTTTTTAATTTTAATTACGATAATACCGTAGCACATAAAGGATGGTTGAAATGGCGAAAAAGCTAAGTCGCTTACTCATAACCGGCGCATCCGGGGCACTGGGATCACATTGCAGACAACATTTAAAAGATATCGCTCGCATTATTCGAGTAACTGATAAGTTAGAATTAGCAAAATCAGAGGCAAATCAATCTGAGGAAATTATACATTGCGATCTAAGTGATTACGAGGCCGTTCTTGAAGTCACGAAAGGATGTGATGGCATTCTTCATTTTGGTGGTCAAGCCACCGAAGCGGACTGGAATACTGTTAGAGACTCAAACATCGAAGGGCTTTACAACCTCTACGAAACAGCCCGACTCAATGGCTGCAAAAGGATTTTCTTTGCAAGCTCGATCCATGCAATAGGGTTCCATCCTTTAACAAAAACAATTGACCATCAAGCAACAATCCGACCGGATACTCTGTATGGAGCCTCCAAGGCGTTTGGAGAAGCTCTGGCTAGAATGTATTTTGAGAAGTTTGGTATCGAAACAGCGTGTGTTCGGATTGCTTCATGTCAACCTACACCACAAAACCACAGAATGTTAGCAACATGGTTTAGCTATAATGATCTTGTTGAATTAGTTAAGGCTGTATTTCGGGCGCCAATTTTAGGCTGCCCAATTATTTATGGCGTTTCAAACAACGATAGAAAATGGGCGAATAATGATGCTGTTAAGTACCTTGGATGGTCACCGTTTGACAATGCAGATGATTATAATGAAAAAATATCCCAGGAAATGGAAGAGCCTCCCTCCACATCAGATGATTTCAACTTTATTGGTGGTCCCTTTGTAAGCTTTGATATAATGACAAAAGATTAAATATATGTGCAATCGAATAATTAATGTGTGAATTTATACTTAACGGTGTAAAATTTATAAAAACGTCGAATTCAGCGAATTTACTCAAAATAGTAGGGATCCCCTTGAAAAATCAGAACTAATCAACATTTTTGTTGGATGGAAGACTTTATCAAAACTAATGACGGTTTTATTCAAGTAACATGTCATTTCTGCTTTGAGCCATTTGAAGTACAGCTTGAGGTATCCTCTGAAAATTTTTTAAAAAATTCAGAAATTATCGATTGTACAATTTGCTGTAATCCAAATAAGATCGATTACGAAGTCGATGAAAGTGGCATCATTACTTTATCAATTACCGACGGCAACGATTAAAAATCTTAGGCAACATTTTTTCCCAACTTCAAGGAAACTGTTAGTGAACAAGAGACATATCAGCTTCTTGAGATCTCGATATTAATTCACAAGCTTCCAGTAGCCTGTCAATGCTTTCTAATTCACTACGGCTAAAAGGAAAGTCAAAATACATAATAGCTGATAGGTCCATGAATAATTCAATCCATTGCTCTTCGGAAGTAACGGCTTTTAATCGTGAATAAAATTTTTCTAAAAATAATTTAGCATCGGGATTTTCAATTATCTTTAATGTGTCTTCCGTGATTACTATGAGCTCTGTTTTAATTTTATCATTTAAAAAATGGTCCATCAGCGTTAACTTCTAAGAAAATTTCAAAATATAAAGCCAGATAAAAAATATAAAGTTCTATTATCTGAATATGCGAGACCATTCAATATGATGAGGTATTTTTAAATGACAGAAGACGAATTTCGTTTGTTTGCTGAAAACGAAGGTTACACTGCACCTGAGTTCAAGACACAACCACCAAACGCATTCTTTGATCAACATGCACATAAAGATGATTTAATTGCATTTATTCAAGATGGCGAATTTATTGTTGAAACGGACAAAAATAGAAAATCGTTTAAGGCAGGCGAGCTATGTATTGTTGAAGCTGGCCTCGTACACACGGATAGTGTAGGACGTGAAGGAGCAAAATATTTAATGGCGTGGCGCACAGCGCAAGCCCCAAAGGCATGAAAAGCCGCGTTTAGCAGTAGAACACCCCGTCTAGCTATATGTCTACAAGCCTGTTTACACTTACAATCAAAATCTAATGTTTAGTCACACTCTGCAAGATTTGAGCGAAGGCATTTCGATGCCATTTCTTTTGCCGCAGCAATGTTTGCTTCTGACATATTCATCTCGAGAATATTTATCAACTTACCACAAGTTATTTGCTCTTTTTGCGAGCAAACTTTCGCCCACATATAGGCTAAGACTTCGTCACGTTTTACGCCTTCCGTGCCCGTGAAATATCTAGTACTCATGTCAAATTGCGCGAGGGCGTTACCCGACTTTGCTAAGGACAAGCACCTTGAGGTAGTCGTTGTCCGTTGATCGGCTGAACAGGCGGCTTGCGCTTCATTGTCAGCGGCAGCCATTAAATGGGACAATAAGAAAGTCGAAATTAATACTGAAAGAATTTTCCTCATAGTGGATAGTTTAGATACGATAAAAAGTGAACGCAATACCTGGGGTCAAGAATGCATCTTTTATTAAAGAGATATTATTAAGTACTTTGCTCATACGACTTTGAAAGCGTACGGCATCTTCTTGAACAAAATTTGACATTATCCCATACCTTCTCCCACTTTTTTCGCCAGGAAAACGGCTTTCTGCAGGCAGGACAAATTTTGTTCGGAAGATTAGTTTTTTTTATCCCTCTAGGCACCGCGATCACCATTGCTTAGAAATGCCGTCTTCTTCGCTTGGTTCCAATATTTAAAAAATCTTTTAAATTCAAATGTCCTGTCCAAATGTACAAACGACGTTTCGAATAAATATTGAACCGTTTTGATTTTCTCAATCTTTGAAAAAAGGTTCTTTAACGCCTGATCGCCGGAATATGGAATGACTATATGGTCAAGGTTTTCCTTGCTCAAAATATCTAGTGTATTTCCGTGTATTATTTCTAAAGGAAGTTCTAAAAGCGTCTCATATATGAAAACTAGCCGCTTAAGTGAGTATCTTTGCGTGCGATAATATTCATCATCCCATATATGGATTGCCTTAAAACTCTCATTTGCTTCGCAAAAGTCCGAGCCGAAACGCAACGCCTTATCGTGTACCCAAAGAAGTTTATCAGCCATTTTGAACTTCCAAGTTGGGAAACAAGCGGTTGTGTAATGTTGGATAGCTTGCGTCTAAAACACGATTTTTCGATCTGGTTGTGTCAACAATTCCACTAAAATACTTATCGACATTTTCAAGATTAAAAATATAGGGCTTATTACTAAAGGTACTAGCAACCCACTGCCAAGAGAAGTTATTGCTGGCAACATCTCCATCTAAAAGGTGAACTAAAAACCAGCGAGCCCCAGCCTGCCATTTAATCTGGCGGAAGTGGACTATATAGCTGGCTAGGTACATCCTTGCATGATTATGAACGTACCCGGTATTTAAAAGATCAGCTATAAAAGAATCAATACAAGCAACCCCTGTGTCCCCAGCTAAAATATCCTCGGGTAATTCCTCCTGGTAATCATCACTTGCGTATCCAGTTTTGTAATCCTCAACGTCATTCCATAAAAGATTTTGATTATTTTCTGCAAATCGTGACCAAAAATCTCTCCATCCCAACTCTCTTACAAAACTCTCTATCAATTTCGTATCATTAGCATCTTTGACAACGTGGTTTCTAACCTCATTTAAGGTTATGACCCCATGATTAATATAAGGCGAAAGCATTGAAACCGATCCGTTCCCATAGTTCCGTGTTTTACCATATTTAACCGCGTTAAGGTTTATTAACCTTTTTTTACATTCTGTTTGCCCGCCACGAATTGGCGAGGCATTTCCTTCGGCCCACGGCGCAAGTTTTTTGACATACGCTATCAAGTCATTTCTGTTGTCAAAATTTCTTTCTAAGATTGTCAAACGCGTTCCCACCGTTCTTATAAAAAACTAAAACTCTATCACGAAATATCTTGTATTAGGCTTTCAACGTTTAAATAGGCATCCTCGCAGTAGAGATCGCATAGCATCGTACGACACTGGAACAGTTACAGATCACTTTCTGGAGAGATGTTAAGGCCCCTCAACTTTAAGTCTGAGGCTAGGATTACTTTTTAAACACTTATGAGATATTTTGCCTAACTTTTAACCAAAAAACGAAACTCTTTTTGCGCGGAATCTAGAACATCTCCCTGATTCCCTAAAAAAATTTATTTGGCACATAATTTGTAAACGGTATTGATATCTTCCCGACTCAAAATTGGAATTAAGATGAAATTTTTTACTAGAAAGATGGTGGCAGCTAAGGATTTAAATTCAAACGGATCTTTGTTTGGCGGACGAGTACTTGCTTGGATCGACGAAGAGGCTTTTATTTTTAGCGCTTGCCAATTAAAAGACGACTCAGTGGTTACACGCTATATTTCAAATATAGAGTTTTTATCAACCGCACGAATAGGAGATATCGTTGAAATTGGCATGGAAGCGATTGATATGGGTCGAACGTCTATAACATTGAGGTGCGTTGTTAGAAAGAAAGGCAGTGATACAATTCTCACCCAAATTGACAAAATTGTGTTTGTTTTAGTTGATAGGCAGGGGCGGCCTAAACCTCATTATCAAACACTGGATGCGCTGCAAGAGACGGCCTAGTCCCGCTTTTTAATTGATATCGTTCTGCCTCTCTGATTGGGCTGCCCAAGAATTTTATGTGCCTCGCAAACAACTCTTACCCTATCAAATAGATCAGATTTCATGGGGGCAACTTTCCGTGCTAGCGCGTCTACATGTAAATATATGACTTCTGATTCCGCCGCGAGATAACCTTCTTCAGCATTGTACATAGACTGACAAAGGTGAATACGTTTTTCGTCGAAATCGACCAATTGACAGGAGATTTCAATACGAGTTTTTTTAAATAACTCCCGAATATAATGGATATGGAAATCACCACAGTATGTCGCCACACTTTCCCTGAGTCGATACTCCTTTGTAAGCCCAAGTGAACGAAAAAAATCCCCGATGTTTTGGTCAAAGGCCTCTAGATAATAGGTGACATTCATATGGCCGTTGTGGTCAATCCACTCCGATTTAACTTCATAATCGCTTCTTTTAAAAGGCGCAGGTATATCAATTGTTTTATTCTCTATCATCTTGTTCCTGAGGTCCCTGTCGATACGATAGCTTATTTACTCCAACCGGTATGTTGTCGTAAACACCCACACCCTGGAGAATCAAAAACTTTGTCTTACTCATCTCCTGTCCATGAACGTAATGTGCATTCATAGGCGAAACTGAACAGCGTTCTCCAACTTCTAAAAAATGAGTATTACTAGGTGCTTTCGTTTCAACGACAAGGGTTCCTTCTAAACAAACAAAGTAATCGGTTATTTCGCTGTGAAAATGCCATGGTATTGACTCGCCTTCGTCAAGTGTGAGGATTTGAACCCTCATATCTGTTCCCTCCATTATTAATTCTCTACCGGATATAGTCGCTGGCACATATTCTTTAACTTGCATGATTTATTATCTCCTCCTCAGACAAACTTACTTCTATTCCAAAAACTTTTACGCCATAGAAAGATTAGGATACTTCATTCAAAACTATTTCCATTCGATACTAAGATTGTAGTTAAAAGTACCTGCACTTATTGAAAAATGAAAGAAGTGTCACACCTCTTAGATATCACCGCAACTCGCACACCGAACGAATAAAGATTTAGGACAACTTATTAAATGAATATTGTCTGGTTTAAGCGTGATCTGAGATTAGAGGACAACGAAAGTTTTCTGGAGGCCTCTCGAAGCGGACCAGTCCTTCCCATCTATATTGTAGAAAGAGAATTATGGTTACAGCCTGATCTAACTGGGAGACAATATAATTTTTTAAAACAGTGCTTAGCCGAGCTAGATCAATCGCTTCGGAATTACGGCGGCAAACTGATTATAAAAGTTGGAGACGCCGTACAAATTTTGGCCGAATTGAAGGAGAGGCATAGTTTTGACAAACTGTACTCTCACCAAGAGACATGGAACGGTTGGACCTTTGCACGTGATGTTCAAGTGAAAGCATGGGCAAAAAAAAACAATGTACATTGGATTGAGAAACCTCAACACGGTGTAATCCGTGCTTTATCTTCCCGAAATGGCTGGTCAGCAAATTGGTATTCCAGCATGAATAAGCCCGCATTTCAAAAACCAACTTATATAGCATTCGCTAATGAATACACCGAATCGATACCAACTAACTCTGAACTAAAGCTCGATGATGGAGAACTTTATCTGGCCCCCAAAGGCGGCAGGAAGGAAGCAAAAAAACTTTTAGACAGCTTTTTAAACTCAAGAGGAGAGAAATATAGAAGCGAAATGTCTTCTCCCCTTACCGCCGTTGACAGCTGTTCGCGTTTATCCCCCCACATTGCTTTCGGCACTATCTCAGTGAAAGAGATACACCAAGCTACTACAACTAGGCTACAAGACTTGAGACACACCTCAACTAATCTAACAAAACACTGGAGCCAGTCCTTAAAATCTTTTTCCAGTAGACTTCGTTGGCATTGCCACTTCATACAAAAATTAGAGTCAGAGCCCGAAATTGAATTTAGAAACATGAATTCCTGTTACAATGGATTACGTGAGGACTGTTTCAATCGAACTTACTTTGAGGCGTGGAAAAGTGGGCGCACTGGATATCCTATGATCGACGCCTGCATGCGTTTTTTGACTGCTACTGGGTGGCTCAATTTCAGAATGCGCGCACTTCTTATTAGCTTTTCAAGCCAACACTTATGGTTACATTGGCGCGAACCATCAGTTCACCTTGCAGGACTTTTCACAGATTACGAACCTGGCATTCACTACAGCCAGGCTCAAATGCAGTCGGGTACCACAGGAATAAATACAATTCGAATTTACAATCCAATAAAACAAGGATTGGATCAGGACCCTAAAGGAAGGTTCGTTCGTCAATGGGTTCCAGAATTGAAAGATATCGATCAAGAATTTATCCATACGCCATGGCTTTCACCTAATAAACCAAAAGGATATCCACCTCCAATTGTCGACGAAAAGACATCAAGACAAATGGCTTCTAAGAAGCTTTATGCAGTTAAAGGAAAACCCGAGCATAAGGAAATCGCGAGGGAAGTTTACGTTAAGCATGGAAGCAGGAAAGGTAGGCAGACAATCAAAAGAAACCCAATACGCCCAAAGAATAAACTCCAGGGTGAATTAAATTTTTGAAATCAGAAAAAGATATCTACGACTAATTTTTTTTGCTTAATATTGAGTAGTATTTAATTAAGTTATTAAATGAACTACCAAACCAAATATCTATACTTAGGATCATCCAGCCTATGTCTCACTACAAACAAAGAAAACGTATAATGAAGCATGCTCTAATTATATTATTTGCAGTAATGTTGCTACCAGCCGTTGCTGCGCACGGTAATGAAAAAAACTACACGATACTTGGCGCGGGCGAGATCTCTTGTCGTGTAGTTTTAAAAAACCCGGAGGATAAAGGTCTGAGAAAATTCTATCAAAACTGGGCGCAGGGATGGATAACCGCCACCAATTATTTCGGTGAATATATTCGATTGGGGTTGAAACAAAAGACCGGCATAAAGGGCCCTTTTCCCAATGATATAGCACCCCGTGAGGATGTAATTTGGTACAAAATATTAAGTTTCTGTAGCGAGGAGCCCAAGGCTTTACTTTCTGACGCTGTAAAAGAACTACTCAACTCACAATGGCGTAAGCAGGCAAAATAACTCCATAATCCGGTTATACAAAAGTGGTTAAAACTCAACATTTAATAACCATAAAACTTCTAATTGTTTTAACGACGGTTATGTTTGGTGAGGCGAAATCTAAAACGATCGTGGCAGATTATACGTTCTATTTCGGCGGTTTTACTATTTTACAAGCCAAGACTACAATCGAATTAAGGCGCAAGAGCTATAAAGTAGTTTCGAAGTCAAAGACCGACGGACTTTTGAATTTAGTATATGAATGGAGTGGGCAAGCAACGTCGAACGGAAATTTTCTAGAATGGCGTTCAGTCCCTAGTCTCCATCAAAACGTCGGCCAAAGAGCCGGTAATGTTCGGAAAACAGTCTTATCATATAAAAGCAGCGGAGAACTAGGATCTAGCGATATTCAGCCTCCCCCAGACCTTTCAGAAGTTTTTCCCATCCCGAGAGGCCTGGTAAAAGAAACCATTGACCCTCTGACAGCTATTGTAGAAATAAACCGACGTCTTGAACGTGGAATGGGCTGCAACGGCACTTTTAAGGTGTTTGATGGACGTCGCCGGTACGACTTGACGCTTGCAGACAGAGGAGAGTTTACCCTTAAGCAAACGCCATTTTCCAGTTTCCAAGGAAAGGCACTTGTTTGTGCGATTAATGTTAATATGCTCGGCGGACATAGACGCGAGAAAAGCAAATATGCCGAGACGTCTGGAGAAAAACTCGTATACGTCGGCCGGCCACTAAAAGATGGGCCAATCCTTCCCGTAGGTTTAACAGTAGAAACAGCATTTGGCACGCTAACGGGACATCTGGTGTCGATAAAAAAATTAGATACTTTGTCAACTTCACGTTTTAAGAAATAACTTCAAAGATTTTCATAAACACACATCCGATAATCTCCTTAAAGCTTTATTAAATTTTACCAACCAGCTGTTCCTTGTCCTCCCTTAAATGGCCCGGTCAAATGTTTTGTTATCCAACCACCGTAGAAGTCTCCGTCCTGAGCCAAAACCTTTTCACTATTAACATAACAAGCATCTACTTTTGACGCGTAAAAACTCAAATAATTCTTTATTTTTCTAAATGTTGGAGTTGGGTCGGTATACGTCTATGCAATATCCGTTATACTACGGTCGCCTCCCTCAAAATTAAAATACTAAGCCTTTCCTTTCCATTCGCATAGCGTTACGCGTTGATTATATAGTAGAACATCCATTTTAATGTCATCTGGAGGGATGTAATAACTTGGAGGATGAGAAGTTTCTAAAGAACGAAAACCTCTGTCGGTTTTTGCAATCACCTTCCCGAAACTACTACCTCCAGGCTCCCACTGAAAGGCTCACATATTGCGGGTCTTGGAAAACCCCAAACATTTTCTTTTTTATTTACCACTTTCTCTCTTACCCATGTTCAAGCATTGCCAGCAGTGGCAGCGTCAATTCTTGTGTCATCGAGGCTTTCGATCGCATCATTAACCAAAGACTTTACCAACCTTGGAGTGCTATCATCTGCCCCATGTATTATTTTAGATCTTATAGCCAATGCCATAGCTAGTCCTTGTAAAACATCCCCATTGCTGGTCTCACCCAAGAGCTTGATTTCATTATCAAGAGTTGCGAGCACAGATGAGACCAGATTTGATACCTTTATCGGATCAACCGTGTGCTCATGTAACTTAAAGTTAAAAGAAAATTTATCCCCCATTGCGGTCGTAATGTCGACCGGGAGCCTTGTAATTTTTTTGTTAACCAATATTTCCTCCCACCTGACTGTCTGCATTGATATCTAGAAACAAACTTTAAGATTTTTACGAAAAATACTTCGAGTCGGATTTTCAAATACAAATAGTGCTTGCATGCCCCATGTCTAAATTTTATCTGCTTAGTTAAATGAAAACCGCTATTGCCCTAAGAAAACCCCATCATTCCGAAGGCGATTTTGAAGTTCTAAAGTATTAATGGCCGCAGGCATTGTTTTAGTTTCAATGGCTAAATTAGCAGCTGTGCCCGCCGCTTGCCCCATCACAAAGCAGGGCCCGCTAACCCGAAGAGAGGACTGGCCTTCTGAAGTAGCAGAGGCGCAGCGGCCAGCAACAAGAAGATTATCAACTCCTATCGGAATTAACGAGCCGTATGGAATTTGATGATAGCCCCTGCCCCCTAGAAATGTCCACTTCGCTGCACCTTTTAAATGTTGCTCTAACGGCCAACCATTACATCCGATCACGTCAGCGAAATCTGAGCAGCCCAAAACGTCTTCTTCTGTTAATACATATGAACCAATAATCCTGCGTGTCTCTC
>CACHDV010000030.1 GCA_902578675.1 uncultured Alphaproteobacteria bacterium | reverse complement strand
CGGACCAGTTTTCGAAATTTTAATGGGAAAAACTCCCAGCGCACTGAGCTTTGTCATTTCGGTTACATCGACATCACTAGTTTCAATTATCAGCTTCTTTCTGCAGTTGAGGAAAATCAATAAAAAAAGTCACCAAAATTATATCGATCTAAAAAATACAAAAGAGAGCGTTCTAAAAATCGAAGACCAGCTTACAGAGTTACAAAAAAGAATTGATACACTACCTCAAGCAGAAAATGTCGCTTCGGAATTACGAATACTCCGAGGCCTTATGAAACAAGTTACAGAAAAGGTCAGTGAAACCCAGACCACCAAAAATATTGCCAAAGAAATGGAATCAGATGATGAGGAAGTGAACCAAGACGCATCGACCAAAGCTGGACCACGCGAACCTTTTCTAAATTATGACGATGCAGAAATTCTCATTTTTTTAGATAGAGCGGTTAAAGAAGACCGAGTTCAGCTCTTTATACAACCCACCGTGCGCTTGCCTCAAAGAATTCCCGCTTTTTATGAGTGCTTTTCCCGAATTACGGATAATGAAGGAAATATTATCAGGCCCGAGCAGTATCTTCCTGTATCAGACGCTGCTGGTCTCACAGCAGCTTTGGACAATCTTTTATTATTTCGATGTATACAGCTCGTTCGCCAGACACGACGAGAGCAGCCTAATATTTTATTCTTCTGTAATATTTCAAATAAGACACTTACAGATATTGAGTTTTTCACTGACTTTATAGATTTCATGGCGAACAACACGCAATTAGCCTCCAGTCTTGTTTTTGAATTCAGTCAACAAACCATCGAAGACAGTACATTTGAAATACAAACAAATTTAAAAAGATTGGCCGGTTTAGGCTTTCGACTAGCAGTTGATCAACTGAAAGACTTGAACTTCGATCTTTCGACGCTATCCAGTAAAGGCTTTAAATTCATAAAGATAGACGCCCATCTTCTGCATGAAGTTGCAAAAGGTGAGGACGCCCTGATAAACATGAATTCCTTGAAAGGCGCCATGGACCGACAAGCTATGGACTTAATTGTTGAGAAAATAGAGACGGAAGAGATGCTTGTTGAACTTTTAGATCTCAAGATCGACTTCGGCCAGGGCTACTTATTCGGAGAACCAAAAGCAGTAAAAAAATAGATCTATGGCAATTCAAGAATTACAATCAATAGACGAAATTTCAGATTTTTTTGAGGTTTTTATTCTCGATATTTGGGGAACTATCTATGACGGACAAGCCTTATTTCCAGGTGTCAAAAACGTATTACGAAGCCTCCGTCAAAAAGGTAAATGCATAATATTTCTATCCAATTCTCCTCAGATAGAAAATGTCGTGTACGAGAGGTTAAATACACTAGGAATCGACAGAGGACTATTTGATGAGGTGGTTACATCAGGCGGAGAGGCAAAACGGCAACTTTCTAAAGGGCAACAATTAAAAAAAATGCAATTTGATGGACCCGTCTACCTAACTGGCCCTAACCGGTATCCAAACGTAATCCCTGAAGAAAACTTTCTAATCGAGACGGCTCTTGATAAATCAAAATGGATTCTCAACGCCGGCCCTGACAAAGCCGAGGAAACGCTAGATGATTACATTAAAATCCTTCAAAGAGCCAAATCACTTAGTATTCCCATGTTGTGCACAAATCCCGATAAAATAGTATTGCATGGTAATGCAACACACATATGTGCCGGTTATCTTGCCGCCTATTATTCATCTATCGGCGGGGTGGTGTCGTATATAGGGAAGCCCTACCCTGCCGTTTTTGAGCGTTGTAAATCGCTGAGCGGCAAAATGGACACCTCTAGATATCTAATGATCGGTGATAATTTAGAAACAGATATACGCGGCGCCAACTCTAGTAAATTTAGCTCACTACTTCTTGGAACTGGAGTTCATAAAATTACAGATAAATCTGGATGCAACCTTGATCTTAGCGCCATCCAATCCTTTCAAAATAAGCTTTCATCATTTGCTGATTACGCTATGACAAGTCTAAGATAACCAACAATTTAAGCGTTGCGAAAAACCATCGCTACCTTGACGTTGAATGAAGAGTGGCGTATACCCTCTCCCTACTCTTTTGAGTATTGAATGACTAATCAAAAAGGGAGATGGTTCCGTGGCTCGTCGATGTTCCATAACCGGCAAGGGCGTGATGACAGGCAATAACGTCAGCCATGCTAATAATAAGAATAAAAGACGGTTTATACCGAACCTCCAGAAGGTTTCGTTCATTAGCGAAACCCTTGGTGAAACGGTAAGCTTGAAAGTAGCGGCGTCTACGATCAGAACTATCGAATATAAGGGTGGTTTGGACTCGTATCTCAAAAATACGAAGAATGCGAAATTGGCACCAGATGCAAGGACTTTAAAGCGCAGAATAGAAAAGGCGGAACAACCAGCCTCTGAGTAAAACTATCTCTTGGCGTTCTGCTACTTCTCCAGCAACTAATACTGAGCCGCGTGAATTGGTGTCCTCGGCATTCTTAATAGCCTTATCAAAACCAAGCAATTGATAAAAAGACAAACACCTATAAGTTGATGAGCTACGGCTAGATTATGGGGCACTCCATTTACAAGAGCTAAAACTCCAAGACTGAACTGCAGAATAACTAAGGCTGAAAGACTATACGCAGCGGTTCTTGTAGGAGCAGTGATATTTAACTTCAGACACCTAAACAGCAACCACGCAATTGCGAGTGCGGTAGCCGTTCCTAACAACCTGTGGTTAAACTGAACCGCTGCCGGGTTTTCAAAAATATTTCTCCATGCCACCTTCATAGCCAAATAATCCTCTGGAACAATTGTCCCGCCCATCAACGGAAACATGTTGTAAATAAGTCCAGCGTCTAAACCTGCTACTAAAGCACCCGCTAAAATTGTGATCAAAATCAGTCCACAGACTAATTTGGCATGGAGCACAACGCTATTTGCTGTCGAGGGTCCGACACCAACCACTAGGTCCATAAATGTCCAAACTAGCACCCCTAAAATAACAAAAGCCATACCAAGGTGGGTAGCCAATCTATATTGGCTTACCGAAGGTTCTCCGGACAATCCGCTTTTCACCATCCACCAACCAATAAACGCCTGCGTGCATCCAAGGATGGTCACTAATATAATTTTTGGGGCCAACTGTTTTGGAATTTTCCTAGAAATTAAAAAAAACACCAAGGGGACAAAGAAGGCCAACCCGATCATGCGGCCCCATAACCTATGAACATATTCCCACCAAAAGATTTCTTTAAAAGCGGACAAGTCCATCCAAGAATTCAGTGATATAAATTCTGGCGATCTTTTATAAAGATTGAATACTCTTTGCCATTCTTCATCGTCTAAAGGAGGCAGCCAACCGACCAGCGGCCGCCATTCTACCATCGACAATCCTGAGCCCGTTACTCGCGTAATACCCCCGATTATGACCATCATTATGATCATCGTTATCAGAAAGGATATCCAAATTAATATATCGCGATTGCCTGATTTAACCACCAATTGCTACTCCAGGGTTTCTTTCCGACGATATGGTGTTGGATATTATAATATTCAACTGAAACCCGAAGACTTTAAGATTATTTCTAAGACAGGCTTTGATCTTCCAAAGCTCAATTGATAATATTCTGATCATAGGTTTTTGGATGGTCGCTTTATGAGGACAAGCATAAAATTCATTTCAAACTTAGCAATAGGATTCTGTTTACTTATAACGGGTTGCGCACAACCAGTATCTGACAACCCCGGTTTGACAAAATTTTCAGAGTACACTTTCATCACATCTAACCAAACAAGCCTAATATGCGAGTACAGTGGAACACATACTACTATCAGACGCAGGGGAATACCCCACTTTATAAATCTCTCAATATTAAAGCTGCCAATAAAGGTTAAATGTTCTAAGGAAAACTATTGGGATAAAGTAATCGTTTTAACTCCGATAAGAACATTCAATTTGTTAGATAGGCTGACACTGAGGCAAAATGTCACAGTCCAGAACAGCAATTATAACAGGGCAAGCGTGGGACCGTTATCAGGTTTACCAAGAAAACTACATATTGTACTTCGCAAAAACTCATTTAAAAGCACAGAAGAGCGGGATATCTACTACGCGGAGGAAGCTAAATTCACTAGAGAAAATTGGGATGTCGTAGCATCAAAGATCAACAAAAATTGCCAAATGAAGAAAAGTAATCACATAGAATTTTCCCTCAATATTGACTATGCCACCTGCCAGAAAGCTAAAGCGCAAATCCAAAAACTTTTAAGAGACGACTTAACTAGGCTAGAAGTTGAACGACGCGGCTCTCTTATAGAATAAAATCGTTGCGTCAAGGCTCCGAAAAGCCTAATAAACTCCACGAGAAATTGAAAAAGAGCGGGTTTCCTCAAAAAAAACTCGCGATTTATAAGCTTGCGAGGGAAAGATTTCAATTTATATAGGTGATTTGTGGGGGCACATTCAATGCAAATTGGAATAATTAAAGAAAGGCGATTGGACGAAAAGCGAGTAGCCGCAACTCCTGATACAGTCAAGAAATTTATTGCGATGGGGCTCAAAGTAAACATTGAAAAAGGCGCCGGCATCACAGCAGCAATTACAGACCAGGAATATGAGAACGCCGGGGCTAGTATCTTGGACGACGCACAGAGAGTGCTGGAGAACGCAGATATTGTCTTGAAAATTAACAAACCAATAGGGCCAAAAGATAAAAATGGCTCAAAGCTCGATGAAGTAAAACTTCTCAAATCTGGATCGATATTGGTAAGCCTCATGGAGCCTTATAAAGATGGAGATTTGATAGGCTTAATTGCAAAGCAAAACATAACCTGCTTTGCGCTGGAATTAATTCCCCGAATAACACGAGCTCAAACGATGGATGTTTTATCCTCTCAATCCAACTTAGCCGGTTACAAGGCGGTTATCGAAGCATCTACGACTTATGGCAAAGCATTTCCGATGATGATGACTGCTGCGGGAACTGTTCCGCCTGCTAAATGTTTAGTAATGGGAGCGGGAGTTGCGGGCCTCCAAGCTATTGCGACCGCTCGCAGGCTAGGTGCTGTCGTATCGGCGAGTGACGTTCGACCAGCCGCAAAAGAAAACGTCGAAAGTTTAGGCGCCAAATTCATTGCTGTAGAAGATGAGGAGTTCAAGCAAGCTGAGACAAGCGGTGGCTATGCCAAGGAAATGAGTGATGAGTATAAAAAGAAGCAAACAGAATTAATCGCAGCTACAGTTGCCAAGCAGGATATAATCATCTGCACTGCTTTAATACCTGGAAAGCCAGCTCCAGTTTTATTAACACCAGAGATGGTCGACACTATGAAACCTGGTTCAGTGATTGTGGACCTCGCCGTAGAACAAGGAGGAAATTGTCCGCTTTCTGAGCCCAATAAGGTGGTCGACCGTAGCGGTGTTCAAATAATTGGTTGCACAAATTTGGCTAGTAGAGTGGCAATCGACGCATCAGCACTTTTTGCAAAAAACCTGCTAAATTTTGTCACACCACTTATTAATAGTTTAGAAAATAAAATTGAAATTAACATGCAAGATGAAATCATCGTAGGTTCGATGATAACGAAAGATGGGAAAATCGTGCACGATGCGGTTACAACTTCGATGTAATCCAGTCAATCGACATACAGGAAAGCTTGAAACATATTTTTCTTATAATTTCATATCCTAATATTGGGGCAGATCTAAGGAACTATCCAAAAAAACTGAGTAAAGGGGTGTAAAGTGCAAACAGGAAGCGTTGATCCACTTATTTTTGGTATTACGGTACTAGTTTTAGCCTGCTTTGTAGGCTACTACGTCGTTTGGCGTGTCACTCCCGCTTTGCATTCACCTCTTATGAGCGTAACAAATGCTATTTCTTCAGTTATTATAGTAGGAGCATTAATAGCCGCAGGCCCCTCTGAAACGAACTTTGCCCAAATCATGGGTTTTTTCGCGGTGGTTTTAGCTTCAATTAATATTTTTGGCGGCTTCATTGTCACCCAACGCATGTTGTCAATGTTTAAGAAAAAACGCTGATTTAGGAAACTAGAATGACCGATAATATTTCAGCCATCCTCTACTTAATTTCCAGCATATTTTTTATACTGGCACTACGAGGGTTAAGTTCGCCTGACTCTGCACGTCAAGGGAATCTTTTCGGGATCCTCGGGATGACTATCGCTGTTGGAACTACTCTAGCTCTGCCGACAGTATTAAGTTACGAAGTTATTCTTGCTGGAATTGTTATCGGCGGTGGAATAGGGACATTCATAGCCCGAAAGATAGAAATGACGGCCCTGCCTCAACTAGTTGCGGGGTTCCACAGCCTCGTTGGATTGGCCGCCTGCTTTGTGGCTGCAGCCGCGTTTTTTAGACCTGAGGCCTACGGGATTGGCACCTTTTTAGACATCAACACCGGTAGTTTAATCGAAATGTCGATTGGTCTAGCTATAGGCGCAATAACCTTTACAGGTTCAATTATCGCATTTGGGAAACTGCAAGGACTTATAACTGGCGCACCACTAACATTCACAGGCCAACACCTCCTTAATGCACTTTTAGGAATTACTTTAGTCGCTTTGGTTGCTTGGATGACCATTGAGCAAAGTGAGAGCATTTTTTGGGGAATATTCTTATTATCGCTGATTATTGGCATTTTGATAATTGTACCAATTGGTGGAGCTGATATGCCCGTTGTGATATCTATGTTGAATTCTTACTCTGGATGGGCCGCTTGTGGCATTGGCTTTACACTTGGGAACAGCCTTTTAATAGTGACTGGAGCGTTAGTAGGTTCATCGGGAGCCATCCTATCTTACATTATGTGCAAGGGAATGAATCGATCTTTCTTTAGCGTAATACTGGGTGGATTTGGTGGCGATTCAGAAATTTCCGGCGCCACAACAAGCGGCGATAAGGCCATTAAATCTGGAAGCGCAGAAGATGCAGCTTTTATTATGAAAAATGCGTCTTCGGTTATAATCGTCCCAGGATATGGGATGGCCGTAGCACAAGCACAACACGCTTTGCGCGAAATGGGCGAATTACTGAAAGCCGATGGTGTCGATGTTCGATATGCAATTCATCCCGTTGCTGGCCGTATGCCAGGCCATATGAATGTTCTCCTGGCTGAAGCAAATGTCCCTTATGAACAAGTACTAGAATTGGATGAAATAAATAGAGATTTCGCGCAAGCTGATGTCGCCTTTGTCATAGGTGCGAACGACGTAACTAACCCAGCCGCTAAGACTGACCCGTCAAGTCCAATTTATGGGATGCCTATATTGGACGTTGAAAATGCGAAAACCGTACTTTTTATTAAAAGGTCTATGGCCTCAGGTTATGCTGGCGTGGATAATGAATTGTTTTTCCGAGATAATACAATGATGCTGTTTTCCGACGCAAAATCGATGTGCGACGAAATCGTTCAGGCGCTAAACTAGTTGAAAAACTCACTGTTTCAGGCACTATTGACCAGATTATTAATCTAATTTCTCGTTTTCTATAATTGGAGCATGCTGATCTTCATCCTTAGAGACAAGCACGGTATGGATCTGTTCTACTCTGGGAGGCTCCTTCCAGATAATTGTATCGAAAGCATAACAATTTCCACAGGTGGCGGACCATTCTAGGGCAACTGCGCCACAGCTATTACATGCCCACGTTTTATCTGGCAGTGCTCGCGATGCTTTCTCTAACCAAACCTTAGACGAGTTATCATCACGCATCTCAAGTCTCTCAAGTTTTGACATCAAAAGACAATATGAAACTGTGACCCTTTTTTCTATGATCAACTCGATTTTACTCCGTGCCTCTCGCCATAAATGAGCGTTTAATGCTAATTGCGCCATGAAGAGCATTACTTCGTCGTCCATAACCTTATGATTCAATAGATTCTGTAATCTTTGATACTTTTGCAGATCCTCCTCCTTCTGCCAAAGCTTCACGTATGCCTCCAAGACTTTCGGATGTGGCTTCCGTTTGCAAAATGACTCGATAAGCAAAACAGCTTTCCGTTGAGATTTTACGTCAGAAATTAAACCAGTTCTTATGAGTGCAGCAGGAACAAATTCTTTATCGCAATCAAGTGCTGACTCAGATGCTAAGATTGCCTCTTTTTCATTCCCTTCAAGCTTCTTTGAGTGAGCGAGAGCCGACAAGACTACGGCTCTAGACTTTTTGACTAAATTTGCTGGCTTCACTTTTCTTCTTTCGGCATCGGCAAGAATTTTATTTGCCTCTTCCCAGGATCCATTTGCTATTTGCAGATCGAATAATGTCTCGACGATGAACGCTGATCCTGGACGTAATTCGTAAGCTTCTTTTGTTAGTCTTTGGACGGCCACTTTATCGCCAGAATGCTGGGCCTGCCTTATCAACCCCGCAAGACCAACAAACCGTGTTTCTTTGTCGTTGCTTAGGGTACTGAAATATCTTGAGGCTGCTTCTCCATCTCCATTAAGCGCCGCCGTTTGCGCGGATAATAATCGTGTTATTTTAGGATTACCTAAAAGCTTATCAGCTTGCTTAGAAAACTTGGTAGCCTCATCTTTATCACCTGCAGCGACAGCCGCCATACCAAATGTAAGTGCCTTATAACCTTCAGTCTCGCGACGTCTCTTCCGTGCATTAAAAAACTCTTTTGGACTTTTACAAATTACCCTAACGATCCGAGCCAGTAGCAAAATAGAAATTAAGAGACCTAATACTGAAACCAGCAGCACGCCAAAGTAAGTTTGAATTTCGTAACCTAGCCAATATATTGTAACGCTTCCTGGATTATCCGTAAGCCAAACAGATAATCCAATCAGACAAGCCAGTAGCAAAAAGAAAAAAAGTATTTTGAACATTTTCAGTTATTTTTCTGACGAGATGCTGCAAATGTTAGTTGCTTTAGCTTCTCTAATAATCGATATGCATCTACTCTATCTGTTACGATCATCAACCAATCATTCATTTGCATGCGAATTGAGTTTGGCAGGGATGAAATTTTTTCGGACGCTAACTTAAAATTATTTTTTCTAACAGCTTCATGAGCATCACTTAGAATTGCTTTATCCGTATGTAAACCTATGCGCTGTAATTTTTTAACTTTCACAAGTGATTTAAATTGATGTTTAAGTTCTCCAAATATTGTTTCTTCTTCCGTAGTCGGGATTGATATTTGGTCAATTTTCTCAATGAAGTTATCTTTTAAAAAGTTTTTCGATTTCACCCCTCTTAGAGCGATGGGCTTTAACTCTTCTACTATTGCAGCTATCTCTGATTCCTCGCCGACAAGTTGTTCTATAAAAGCTAATTGGAAAGAAAAATCCTGACCCGATGCTATTGAATTTGCTAATTGACCAACGCCCATTTGCAGTAACTTTGGGGTGGTTAAATCTATTGCCGCGCCTGTTTCAGAGATCAACTTTTTAGCCTGCAATATTGATATCTCTCTTTTATTTCCTTCAATAAACAACTTTTTGTCTTGCAATTGGGCTTTTAGATCATTTAGCTCGCTTTTAATGTCCTGGATCTTTATCAAAATGCTTTGATCTGGATTAGCGGCTTCTTTCGGCATGTACAATTTATCATGTTTTTCATCTGTCGATAACCTATTCAGTCTCTGACTTGAAACGTGGGCATCAAACTTTTTTTGACCTTTTTCCAATTTCTGAACGCGTTGCTGCAGGGAATAAAGTTTGTCTGAAACTTGTTCTAATTGCGCAGCTAATTGTGCATCCTTCTTTGCATTACTTACCGTAAGAGTTTTATTTGAACCCTGCTTATTTTCTTCTTCACTCTCTAGTTTTTTTTCAAAAGCAACCAAGTTTTTATTGCCTTCTGTATCTTGAACGGCAAAAGACTGCTTTAAAAACTCTACTAATGTAAATTGACGCAAGGCTGGGAACTGGTCCAATGAGAATAGCCCACCTCCTAATAACATCATCAATAAAAGCAACGCCCCGGCGATAAGCCACTTTATCGTTGATCGTTTTTTTGCCTTGTAGTTCATAGAACTCGGTCCAGCTGCGTCAGCATTTGGCTTTGTATCGGTTAGACTTACGCTTTTTTTACTTTCACGCTTGGCCATATTTTGCCCTCGTTATATCAAGAGGCTCTGTCTCCCTTAATTAAGAAGAGACTTACTATTTTTTTTTGCGAGTGCCAATATAGATTTCTGTGTGGGTTTTTCGCTAATAAGTATCTTTTTCCAAACCGTATTTGAAGCTTCCTTAGCTACAATTTCACTCAGGCAAAATGCAGTAACAGGTTTTAACGAGTCTTGTAGACTAAACTTTCTTATCAATTCATTTAATATCATAGCTGATCTCGGTGAGAATATGAATATCCCGACAACCTCCCTACTCCGAAGAGCCTGCTGAGCAGCATCTGTTAAACAGGTAGCGGCTTCCGCCCTATAAACAATTCTTTTTTCCATTATATAACCAGATTGACTCAGCTCTCTTTCAATTAAACCACGCGTATTTTGGCCGGCCAGATACAATACGGGTCCACTCACCGGGTTACAACTTTGCTGAACTATCCGTAGCAAGTCTTCACTGTTGCCAGAAGCTGACCTAATATTCGAAAAACCTGCTTTCTTAAATAATCTAGCTGTTGCATCACCTACACAAAATAACGGTGTTTTTTTATTTAAACTAAGTGTTTCAATCGTAGCCAATGTATTTTTGCTGGTTATTATTATAGACTGAAACTGTGAAATATTCTTCACCCTAGTCGGCACAGAGACAATTTTGATCACTGGCGAAATAAGCGAGTGCATGCCGATCTCGGATAATTTGGCCGCCAGATTTTTTGAATCTGGCTCCGTTCTGGTGATAATAACTTTCATTACGATCTATCTAACCAGATCCGAACCAGCCTTAATCAAAAGCCGCTGACCAATTTCCTGCCCTAATTTGGCCGCGTCTGCTTGACTGGAGGTGCCGTCCTCTGAATAAATTTTTGTTCCGTCAGGCGAAATCACAAAGCCTTTCAAAGTTATGTTTTCTTGCTGTGTCAGTTTAGAAAAACCAGCTATTGGGGTCTGGCAAGAACCGTCGAGCGCTCCAAGCATCGCTCTTTCTGACTCGACACAAATAGCAGATTCTCTATGATTTACCTTGCTAATCCAATTTAATATTTCTTCATCAGCTTTACATTTTGGCACTCGACATTGCACACCAATTGCACCCTGTCCAATGGCTGGTGGAATTTCCTCAAGTGTAAACTTCTGCGTTATTCGGTCGACCAAGCCGACGCGTCTCAATCCGGCAACAGCAAGAATGGTTGCATCAACTTCTCTATTATCTAATTTTTGTAATCTTGTGTTAATGTTTCCTCTAAATAATACTGTTTTTAAGTCTGGACGCTGATTTTTGATTAAGCCTATGCGCCGAACAGAAGACGTACCAATTATACTACCATACGGAAGATCCTTTAAACACTCTGATGAGTAAGAAATCAGAGCATCGTTAACCTCCTCTCGGGGCAGAATACAACCAATTGTCGTTTTAGGATTTAAAAAAGTTTCCACATCTTTCATTGAATGAACAGCCGCATCTATATGTCCTGCAACAAGGGCTTTTTCTATATCTTTCATAAAAAGCCCCTTTCCGCCAACTTCGCTTAGCGGGCGATCTAATATTTTATCACCAGTCGTATGTATAACAACTGTTTCGATTGCACCAGGCTCTCTAAAAATATCGATAGTCTCGACTAGATATTGTTTAAACTCCTCAGCCTGGGCCAGTGCTAGCCTAGACCCTCGGGTGCCTAACTTTATAAGGGGTGTTTTTTTAGTATAGGTATTCATGCTATGAATGTGTAGACCTTTACCGCATGCAAGGGAAGTTAGAAATTCATCATGGCTGAGGAAAACGTTAATCTTAAAAGTGAGACGCGTAGCCCATTTCTGGTGCTTGGGATCGAGTCAAGTTGTGATGAGACTGCAGCCTCGGTGGTTTCTAACGACTTCAGAATCTTGTCAAATATAGTCGGTTCTCAATTCGAACATCATCAACCATACGGCGGGGTGGTTCCTGAATTAGCCGCGAGAGCCCACGCAGAGACAATCGATATCATAGTTTCCCGCGCGATCACAGAAGCAGGAATCAGCTTTCGAGACCTCAACGCAGTCGCTGCCACCGGTGGCCCAGGCCTGATTGGTGGAGTACTAGTCGGCGCGACGTTTGGCAAGGCCCTAGCTTTAGCAAATCAAATACCTTTCCTCGCGGTAAATCATTTAGAAGGTCATGCCTTAACTGCCCGGCTGACAGACCAATTGGATTTCCCCTACCTTCTTTTGCTTGTATCTGGCGGACACAGCCAAATTTTAATTGTCAAAGATGTAGGTAGCTATAAATTATTAGGGACTACACTTGATGATGCAGTTGGCGAGGCCTTCGATAAAGTTGCCAAGTTACTCGGTATTGACATGCCGGGTGGTCCGAACCTGGAAAAACTTGCTCTCAAAGGTGATCCTGAAAAATATCGTTTCCCTAGACCCCTGCTAGGCAGACCAGATTGCAATTTTTCTTTATCTGGTTTGAAGACCGCTGTGCGATATAAGATTAATCAACTTTGTAATATTTCTTCGCAGGATAAAGCGGATATTTCAGCGTCATTTCAGAAAGCTGTTTGTGACGTCATAGTGGATCGCTGCGCGAATGCTATCGACAAGTGCCAACTAGATTTAAGTAAAAGCCTCTCTTTTGTTGCCGCTGGCGGAGTTGCTGCAAATAAAAGTATACGAACAGCATTGCAAACTCTTAGTTATCAAAAGGGGATACAATTTATCGCTCCTCCGATTTCTCTTTGCACCGACAATGCTGCAATGATTGCTTGGGCTGGTGTAGAGCGATTTAACAAGGGGGACTTTGATGGTTTTGATTTTTTGCCGAAGCCACGATGGCCATTAGACAATAGTTAGTTTAGGTTTACATATTTGGGAACTACAGGATGTTGATCTCGAAAATTTCTGTTCTAGGTGCGGGTGCATGGGGCTCCGCTTTAGCCCATATGCTTGCTGAGCTAAACCACGAAGTGATACTTTGGGGAAGAAGTTCAGAAACGATAAACAACATAAACAAACATCACAAAAATGAGCGCTATTTTGGAAAACTTAAATTGAGCTCAAAAATAAAAGCAACAACTGATCTTAAGGTCGCTTGCTCATCCCAAATTTATCTTTTTGTAGTACCAGTAAATGCTATAAGAAAAATTGCAAAGGAGTGTGCGCCTTTGATTCATTCAAGTTCAAAAGTTATATGCTGTGCAAAGGGCTTCGAACAAACCACTGGCAATCTGCTTTCAAATGAATTGTCCAAAATATTTCCAGAAAAGAATTTAGCCTATCTTTCGGGGCCTACATTCGCGGCTGAGGTAGTCAAAGGATTTCCAAGCGCCGCAACACTCGCCATGAAAGACCTTGAAGACAGCCAGCGTCTCGCCCAACAGTTGAGCAGCACAACGTTCCGCATTTATTCCAGTTCGGACCTTGTTGGCGTGCAAGTTGGCGGAGCTGTAAAAAATGTATTAGCTATTGCTAGTGGGATGGCAAAAGGGGTAGGTTTTGGGGAAAACTCCCAGGCAGCGTTAATCACAAGGGGTTTGTCAGAAATGCGTCGTTTAGCTACAGCTTTAGGAGGCTACTCAGAAACACTATCTGGTCTGTCTGGGCTTGGGGACGTATTACTAAGTTGTTCAAGTAGACAATCAAGAAATTTTTTATTTGGAGAGCTTTTAGGTAATGGCAATGGCAAACATATTGCACGTGAGAAAATAGGGGGTGTTGTTGAGGGCTGGTTTAGCGCCTCCTCTGTTATGAAGAAGCAAAAGGAACTTGATATTGACTTACCGATTTGCAAAACAGTGTATGATATTCTTTATAATGAAAAAGATATAAGAATTTCTGTGTCAGAACTCCTAAACCGACCGACAAAACCAGAATGATACGAAATTTAGCCCTTCCTAGATTAGCTCCTTCGGGAGGGTGACTTAATTTAACAACATAATGGATACCTCTTCATTTTGGTAATTTTATTTAAATTTAATTTGAACCTCCCGAACACATCATTTAAGACGTATTAACATGGAGTTTGTTCTTTTTGTTAACTTCGGCACCTTTAACATAGTGGAAAAAAAATGACAGATGTTGGTGGCATAGCTGGTGATACACTCCGTTCATATATTGAACGCATTGAACGTTTAGAGGCAGAAAAAACAGCTTTAGCAGCAGATATCCGAGAGATTTTTTCTGAAGCTAAAGGGAACGGATTTGATGCTAAGATAATGAGACAAATAGTTAGGCTACGTAGAATGGATCGCGAGGATCGATTAGAACAAGAAGAACTATTGGCGATATATCAACACGCAATGGGGATGGATGAGGCAGAGTAAACATTCAGCCTCACAGCAGATTTTCAACTCCACAATTGCCGAGTATAAATCAATCCCTTGGCCTTTGGTTAATAGAAGTAATACCTTGTAATAGAGAGCCTGTTCGATGAGCCCATCAAAAAAACCCAGTTTAACGGCAAAAGAAAAGTTGCGTCCCATAAGCGGATTTCCAGAACTTCTGCCGGAGGAAAGACGAGTTGAACTTAATTGGATAGATCAAATCCGCACTATTTTTGAAAGTTATGGTTTTACTTCGATTGAACCAAGAACAGTCGAACCAATAGATGTGCTTTTAAAGCAGGGTGATACCGATAAAGAAATTTACACCTTAGGACGATTATTGGATACACCCAAGTCAGATAGAGAGCCAACGTTTGGGCTTCATTATGATTTAACGATACCTATGGCTCGTTATGTTGCCGCAAACATGGAAAAACTAGATTTTCCATTCAAAAGGTATCAGATACAAAAGGCTTGGAGAGGCGAACGCCCTCAAGATGGGCGCTTTAGAGAATTCATGCAATGCGACATTGATGTAGTTGATACAAGAGAAGTCCCATTGCATTTCGACGTTGAAATTCCAGCAATCATGAATCAAGCGCTTAAATCAATCAATGCCGGCCCAATATTCACAAAAATTAACAATAGAAAAATATTGGAAGGCTATTATTCAGGCTTAGATATAGAAGATACGTCAGCAGCTATACGTCTGGTTGATAAAGTTGATAAAATTGGTTTTGATGGAGTAGCAGATTTACTTAAAGCCGAATTAAAGCTTAATACCAAAACCATTGAGAAAATCTTGCAACTCACACAAATTCGTGGATCTGGGCAGCAAGTCGTAGATCAAATTCAGAACTTGGGAGTTCACTCGGAATTACTCGATCAGGGATTGACAGAACTTACCTTTGTTATGCAAGAGCTAGAACATATCGATAAGCAGGCATTTTCTGTCGATCTCTCAATAGCTCGCGGTTTAGCCTACTATACAGGCACAGTTTACGAAACTCGTTTCGCGGAATATCCTGCCTATCCATCAATTTGTGGTGGTGGACGCTATGATAACCTAGTAGGGGATTTCGTGAGCAAACGCCTACCAGGGATTGGCATCTCAATAGGATTGAGCCGTATTTTTGCAAAACTCCTCAAAGAGAAGCGGATAAAAACCGATAAAAAGTCACCAACGGAAATATTAGTAATTCACTCTAGAGGAGCCCCCTACCGACTCGTGAATAAAACAGCGCAAACTTTGCGGCAAAGAGGGTTTAACGTCGAACAATACCATGAAGATCGAAAGTTAAATGCACAGATAAAATATGCAGAGGGAAAAGGTATTCCATGGTTATGGTTTCCACCCGTCAATGTTGATGGGGAACATCAAGTTAAGAACTCTGTTTCTAGAGAGCAACAGCCGGCGGATCCAACGACTTGGGTACCACGAAAGGGTGAGTAGACTGTTTTTTTGGAACTTTGTTATAACCAGTTCCCACAACTGGCATCGAATAAATGATCAATTATACCGTTCTGCACAAGCGTACGGGTCATATTTTAATTATCTACTAAAACAAAATCAAATTAAGTCGCTCATAAATTTACGCGGTGAGAATCCTTTGTCCAATTGGTATGCACCAGAACAGAAGCTTTGCAACCAATTAAATATTAAACACATCGACCTTTCATTACATTCAAGAAGGCTCCCAAAAAAAGCAACATTGATTGAAATGGTTAAGTTATTCAATACAGCTGACCGCCCTATTCTTCTTAAATGTTCCGGCGGTGCTGATAGAACCGGATTGGCTGCGTCCTTATTTTTATTAAACGAATACGGAATTGAATGTTTGCCCGAAGCTCTTCAACAACTTAAATTTTTTCCATATCTTCATTTTCCACGCAAGCACCAACGTTGGATTGCGCATTTGCCAAGGTACTTTGCCGCTACACACCGTAACCAAACCCTTGCTTACTGGACACAAGAGGTTTACTCGCACTCCAACTTTGCCGACTGGCTGTGTGAGAACAATTTAGAAGGAACTTGGCATAAGTAACTTGGTCATCTGATTGATGCTGTTAAAGTAACTTTTTCAGGCAATAATTCCTCGATCATGGAAATCATTGATGATGTGATCTGGAAGACCCAATATATTAGCAATCACTTCGTCAGTATGTTCTCCTAAACTCGGCGCAGGCTTAAGTGGCTGCTCCTCCAGTTCTTGAAAACGAAGAGGGAGTCCTGCTGCAGGGAATTCTCCTAAGCCTTTTTGAAAAATTATTTGAATTAGAGGGTTTGCCTCAGAACACCTTGGGTCTTTTTTTACCAACTCATCAAAGGTTTGATAAGGCCCCCACAAGACGCCATTATCATCCAGTATAATCTTTATAGTTTGATAATCATTCTGTGAAACAAAGGGCTCGATTAAGCTTACAATTGCATCTCGAAACTCATATCTACTACCTTCGTCATCAAGATTGGTATTATATTTATTTTCCAAGTCAACAACAGCATTCTCTATTTTCACAGCAGTTTTTAGTCGTTTCCATTGGGCTTTGGTAAGGGCTGTTAACATGATTCTACGATTGTCTCTTGTTACAAAGTCATGGCCAAATGCACCATAAATATGGTTACCATCAGCTGCTCTACTTCTTCCCAATAAAGCACTTTCTGCCAAATGCCCAAGGGCACTTGCTACCCAAATACCAACATCTGATAACGCTAGATTTACAAGTTCCCCTGTTCCAGATCGATTTCGCTTACGTTCAGCAGCTAAGATGCCAGTCGCAGCCATACTGCCAGTTACAAGATCCCAAGCCGGTAACAAGTGGTTTACTGGGTTCTCACTATTTCTTGGCCCTGTCGCCAGTGGGTAACCTAGTGCGCAATTAATAGTGTAGTCGACAGCTGGTGTCCCATCGTGACTACCTAAAATATTTAACATGATTAGATCTTTTCTTTTAGACTTCAGATCATCAAAATTCAAAGGTCCTCCAGGTGGATGATTTGTCAAAAATATTCCATTTTCAGGTCCTGGCGCGCATATTAAGGCCTTAACAAGGTCGCGACCTTCCTCTTCCCTTATATTTATAGTGATTGATTTCTTGCCCTTATTTAGTCCACTCCAATAAAGACTGTTTCCTCTTTCATCTAGGGGCCATCGTTTGAAATCCATGCCTCCACCGATAGGGTCAAAACGTATAACATTTGCTCCGAGCTGAGCTAACGTCATTCCACCCAACGGGGCTGCAACGAAAGCTGACCCCTCAATTACCGTGAGTCCCGACAATAAGTCATACATTGATTATCCAATTCATAATAATTCCAAGCGGGCGAAAGAAGATATGTTCAATCCGCTCGTGACTAGATTTCCCATGGTCCGCCGTGGCTTGGACTACTCAATTTAATCTATTGAACGATTTTACTATGAAGCACTTATTCCAGCGGCCAATACATCTTTGTCAACATGATCAACAAATTGTAGAAAATTATTCTCAAACCTTCCGCATAAATCCCTGGCAACCGAATCATATCTTTTTGGATCAGACCAGGCCTTTCTTGGTTGCAAAATCTCTGAAGGGACATCGGGACAAGCATCCGGGATACCCAGCCCAAAACAATTATCAAAATTAATAGGGGTTGCATCTAATTTTCCATCTAATGCTGCTCTGAGCATGGCGCGTGTATAACTAATTTTCATTCTTTCTGCACCATCAGCAACGGACCCACCTGACCACCCTGTATTGACTAACCAGCACGAGCCTCCATGTTTGGATAGTCTTTCTCTCAACATTTCTCCGTAGACAGTTGGGCGTCTTGGCATGAATGG
>CACHDV010000029.1 GCA_902578675.1 uncultured Alphaproteobacteria bacterium | reverse complement strand
CAAGGCTGGAGTCAATGGTCACCGAGATAACATTAATTGAGCCAGATGTGATCCTTCTTCAGGAAGTATTTGTTAGCTGCAATGGCGAGTGGGACACTGCCGCTTATTTGGCCAAAAGACTTTCTTTGAATTACGTCTTTCATCCGGCGCGGCGAAAAAAGAGAATTGTTCTTGGTAACAATCTTGAAAGCGAATCAGGTTTAGCAATCCTTGCAAAAAGAGAGATTATCGAGCACGGCGCTATTGAACTCCCAACGACCCCAAAGGACCCATCGCGCTGGTTGCAATTCGCAAAACTTGGTTTTGGGGGTAAAAACATTGTTTTAATGAATACGCATCTAACGCATCTTAACGATGATAAAAGGACCCGTTTTAAACAGTCGTTGAAGATCCTGGGAGTTATTGACAATGTTAGTGCTGGTTGCCCCTTCATTTTAGGTGGCGATTTTAACGCAGATCCAGACGATTCTGTAATCAAATTGTTGGCAGATAAAAAGAAAACTCCGCTTTCACGTATTGCCATGAATCGATCAACGTTGCGGGATCATAACCGTTGCATAGATCACATTTTCATTTCGGACCTATTCCTGCCTGTTTCCTCAACCCGCGTTTTGGATGGATCCCAATCAAGCGGGTTCTATCCAAGTGACCACTATGGTGTTTTGGCAAAGTTGCGATTTCTCTAGTAAGATTAAATCAGATATAGATATTCAAGAGAAGTATCCTAGCCTGAAAACCTAAACCTAACTAGGGCTGCTACGGGCCGCTGCCCCTGGTAGCAAGAGATGCAAAAAAATCTTACATACCAGAGACAACTGCTCACAGGGAAGGTTATTTAAAGAGTAACTTTCGTTTGTTACCGGATGGTTTCGGTTAGAAAAACTTTTTGTTTATTTTAACTTCAGGCCTTCTCAAAAAGAACTACCTCATTGTGAAGTCTTTATCCCAAGTCCCGTAATCTGGAGACCCCTCAACTCTCAGTGGGCCTTCATACCCGAACTCTATCATATGAATTGTGGTAGAATGCTGATCAAAAAAGATCACAGCATAAGCTTGCGGTAGATCAGAAGCTGTAAGAAGCGTGGTTTCTTTAAAATTAGCAAAGCCAGCATGATTCGTGCCTCTTGGAGCGAAAACGTGCACTCCGTAGAAAGTCCCCGACAAAGGTATATGGCAATGCCCAAAAAAAATGTTCGACACCTTCTCTTGGTGTTTTTTTATCACGGACCCAAACAGCTCTCTATTCTGTAGCATGATTTGATCTGTTGGACCTATGTGCGTGGGGATCGGATTATGATGCATGAACAAGGACACGGGTCCTTTTGCTTCTTCGAGGGCTTTTTGCAACCATTCACACCTTTTGGAACAATAGAAGCCTGCATGGGTTTCAGGGCCCCATGTGTCTAGTATTATACCTACTCCCTTTGACAACTGAAAAACCTTTTGGGCATGTCCATTTTGATCTTCATAATCAGGAAATATATCTAAAAAAGTCTCCCGATCATCATGATTTCCAATAGCAAGATGCACTGATATGGGAAGCTTTTTAATGATTTCTCGTAAGACTTCATAATCTGTTTTTTCTCCCCAGTCAGAAAGATCTCCTGTAATTATAATCGCTTCTGCATCTGGGTGGTTAGTTAGCGCATGCTCCAATGCATTTGTGAAATTAATGTAGGGATCTCTGCCTCCAATAGTTTTACCAGTTGAGGTCAAGTGGATGTCGGTCATTTGTATTAATTTCATGTCTCTTCCTATCGATATTTGAAAATACAGCAGGATATTAAATAGGGTCGATGGGAAAAGAGTCTGGAGGATTACATTTTAGTAGTAAGTAATGTTACAATTAGATGATATTTTAGGAGACACGCAACGATCAACACAACGGGTAACGCGCTCGCAATAAAAACTTAATAAAAGAGAATCAGTTTCGTAATGCATCTGTCCGCGTCAGACTCTAACTCTTATCTTACAACTTTTTCGGGATGATAATTATGTTTGATAAGTTACTAGCGGTTCCAACTTGGGTTGCGGCAGTCGTTACAGTTCTTTTGGCTACTTCAGGTTGCGCGCTGCAAATGGATAGCGATGCCTTGAAATCACAACTGGATAGTTTGGAAGAGAAAGTAAATACAGCTCTGCAAAACTCAGCGTCGGCTAAAATCGATGCATCCACAGCCTTACACTTGATGCAGAAAAAGTAAGTAAACTCCGTCTAAGTACGGGCGTTAATTTATTAGAAACGTGGCGTGTTTGGCGGTGCGCAATAACTTTTGTTGGTGGCGGGTATAACTGCACGATTATCGTCAAACTAGTAAACATGAAATAAAATTTTTATAGATACTTAGAGTCTAGCGGGAATTTTTTGTTACTTTTCGATTGGCGCTGACGAAGTCGTATACAAGTTGATTTATATGGAAATCAATAATGAAACAGCTGACATTAAATTATGTAGGGCTTCTAGTTATTGATTGGCCTATAAATGAAAATAGAAATTATGAAGTGTATCAACTTAACTTAATTTACTATACGACGGTGGACAATGAAAGTTATCAATTAAAGGCCTGATTAGTCTATGGCGCTACTTAAAAAAAACCTAGATCTTTGGCTTCTAAGACATGCAAAGTCTAGCTGGAGTGATCCAGCTTTACCTGATATTGACCGGCCATTAAATAATCGAGGCCGAAACGCGGCGGTTACGGTGTCCAAATTTCTTAACCAACTAGAGTTTAAGGCAGATTTGGCTCTCTGTTCTCCGTCGAATAGAACTCAAACGACCTTAAATATATTAAACTGTAATCTAGTAACTCCGGTACCTAAGAAAATTTGCACTGCCATATATGAAGCAAGTGTTGAAGGCCTCATTAAAATTTTGTCAAATGTACCCCAGTCTAATGAAAGCGTTCTATTGGTGGGCCATAATCCCAGTTTGCAAAATCTAGCGCTATATTTATGCCGATATGCGGATGAAAATTCAAAAGAAAATGTTAAAAAAATTTATAAGTCTTTTCCAACTTGCGGCTTGGTCAATATTGCGCTCCCAGCGGGTGAATGGTGCGATATAAGAGCAGTTTGGGGACAACTGCGATTAGTAAAATTCCCGAAAGAGATAACTCGAGACGGAGGCGCATAACCTTATTTCAGGGTTATTTAGTAATTAAAATAGAAATGGTTGGTGTTGCTTAATATCTTTACCCCCACTTTTTGTTTATTGAATTGAGAGAAAATGATCGAGTTTCTTTAAAGGAGAATTAATTAGTAACATAAAGTTAACATTACTCCATCACCGTCATTAACGACCTTGTAGTAACGGTGTAAATGATGGAAATTATTCAGAGTAAAGGTTTTAGGCATAGGACGGGCTCTGAAATTTCATACAGGGGTTTGAACGATGCACAATTGCGCGGATGGCTCATAAGAATTATCGAAAGGTTTGGCGGCCAAAAGCAACTACAGCAAATATACGATGAGTATACATCTATAGAAAGGACACCCGCCGATTTTTGGGATGACTCGATTAAGCTTTTAAATTTGCGGATAATTTATAACCATGAAAACCTTGAGAAGGTAGCCAGATCAGGTCCTCTGATAATAATCGCTAACCACCCCTTTGGACTTTTAGACGGCATTGCAGCGGGTCACATCGTCTCAAAAGTCAGACGAGATTTTAAGTTTCTTGCGCATGCCTCCCTGGAGCGAGCCGAGCCGTTTAAACCATATTTGATACCAATTAACTTTGATCAAAATATCAATGCGGTTCGAAAAAATATTGAATCCAAAAAAAATACTTTGGCACATCTTGAGGATGGGGGAGCTATAATAATTTTTCCTGCCGGTGAGGTGTCAACGGCTACTAAACTTTCTGGCAAGGCGTTCGATAATGAATGGAAGCCATTCGTTGGAAAGTTAATCATGAAGTCAAGGTCCCCTGTTTTGCCCTTATTTTTTGATGGCCAAAATAGCTGGCTCTTTCATTTTGTTAGCAAATTTAGCAGCACGATAAGAGAGGCAGTCCTCCTTAGAGAACTTTACCTAAGGATTGGTACCGAGGTTGAGTGCCGGATTGGTGATTCAATACCATTTCACGATTTGGCGGAGCATAGAGACCGGAGTGGACTTTTAAAGTTTTTACGTCAGACTGTCTACGGTTTAGAGAAGAATACGGGAAGTAAGTAAGTCTCATCCCGTCTTCGGCCGGCATTTTTAAAATAGCATGAGGGCTAGTTTGTTATTTGAGAGGACAAACGTGTCTATCACTTGCAAAAGGTAAATTCTTTCTCAATACATTTTGTAGCCATTTCAGATGCTTTTAGAACACTAAGTGACGGTAAGGTTTTCTCAAGCTTTCTCTTTCGCCAAAGGGCTAAATCTTTTTTCCATGGTTCAACAATATTTGGATTAGTGATTGCGATAACATACCACATAAGTGCTCGGACGGGGTCTCTTCTAATTCCTAAGCCTCCTCTATAGAATCGAGCCAGTCGGACTTGGGAGTCGAAATATCCCGCGTTAGCTGATTGTCTATATTTCTTCAAGGCACCATCCAGGTCTTTTGAAAAAAGTAGTCCCTTTTCCATCATGTGACCAATCCAAAAAAAACCCTCACCTGTAGTTTTGTGGTAGTTGGTTGCTTCTTGAAAATGATGAAGAGCTTTTAAAAACTCACGTTTTTCGAAGGCTTGATGTCCATACTGCAAGTGCTTGGCCTCGCTAGCAAGAATTGAGTTAGACGTAAAACAAAATAGCAAGCAAAGCAAAATATTAAAAAGGCTTGTATTATATGAAAACAAAAATCAGTCGCTTCTATGAACTAGAATTTGTGAATCGTTATAACTTCATTAATATCATGTCGTCGTAAGCATGTAATTGTAAATTTTGCTGCTCTGTTTCGAATAAAAATAAACCTCCCACTTCTCCACTATTGAAAAAGTCACGAAAACTAAAAATTGATACGGATGGTGTGTCGCCTGATTTGTAGTTGGTCCGAATATATTTGCTCAAAAAAGTTAAACAAGAGGCGTAACGGACACCTTATTTTTCATGATCCACTTTAGATTCAATACGTGCGAACTAGATAAAAACTACAAGCTTCGAACTCGTAACGGCCAAAAAATTTTTCAAATCTAGTATGATTACTCCGTAGAGTGCAAAAAGGTCAGTCTATTTTCTTTTTTGGTACTTCGCTTTAACTAAAAGGGATTTATAAATATTTAAATGTGGATGGTAGTCTTTACGATTTACCAGACTGGGATATACTGCTAATTATATTACGGGATTGATTTTGGGCTTTAGAGGTTATGCAGGATTCAAGAATCGCAAAAATGTGCGTTGAAAAGGGTCTGAAAATGACGGAACCCCGGAAAGTAATTGCACGAGTTCTTTCTGATGCTACAGACCATCCGGATGTTGAGGCGTTGCACAGGCGCGTCAGAGATTTAGACCCTTCGATATCTATAGCAACGGTGTACAGAACAATGAAGCTGTTTGAAGATACAAATATTGTGTCCAAAAGAGACTTTGGTGATGGACGTGCGCGTTATGAAGAAATCCAAGGCGACGAAGACCATCATCATCATCTAATAGACGTTCGAACTGGTGAAGTGATAGAGTTTTACAATGAGGAACTTGAAAACCTAAAAGTAAAAATAGCTAACGAGTTAGGCTATGAGCTCGTAGATCATCATTTAGAATTGTTCGGTACTCCGATTTCAAAAAATTAACTTTAACGGCTTTAGCAATCAAATTATATGTAAGAAGGATCCAACTACGGATCCCTTTATTATGCCGAGACTACCTTTAAATTCTTTAGAAGCATCGTGAACGTGAAAAAGATTTTCGCCACTTTGGTCTATTATGCGAGCGTAGTGGAATTCGTGTGAACGAAAAGTTTGACCCTTTTTACCGAGAGGGCAGTCAGTTGTGAGTTCTCCTAATCGATATCCTAGTGAGAGCTTTGGGTTTTCAAAGGTTGTCTTTAAATCTAAAAGTCCAGACATAGCAAAACTCGTCCCTGCCTCATCTGTAATGGTCTGGCCTAGGACCATGAACCCTCCACACTCGCCATAGATAAATTTTCCGGACGTACCCGCTAGTCTTAAACTATCAAGGAAAGTTGTATTTTTTGAGATTTTCTCTGCAAAAAGTTCGGGATAACCCCCCGGCAGATATATAGCGTCACAAGAATTGTCTGGTGCTTCATTATCGAGTGGTGAAAAATATGAGAGTTTTGCTCCTAGACGCATCCAATTTTCGAGCGTATGAGTGTAAGCGAAATTAAACGCTAAATCTCGCGCAACAGCAATGTGTTGGCCAAAAGGTTTTAAGAAATGAGCTTCAGTAGAACTTGAAATACTACTTTGCGAAGCGTCTTTAATCGCACTAAGGTCTACATTCGAAGATATCGATTTAGAAGCTTTCTGTATAAATTGTTCTAATGCGTTGATTTCATCCGCTTGCACCAAACCAAGATGCCTAGATGGTAAATTCAGGTCATTATCGCTCGGTATGATACCAAGCACTTTTATGCCCGAGTCGGACAAAGCGCTTTTCAATATTTTGCCATGGCGTTGGCTGTTTACTCTATTAAGAATCACACCCGCAAAATTTAGCCGCTTATCGTGGTTTAAAAAACCGGAAGCAAGCGCGGCAACAGATTGCGCCTGGGAACTGGCATCTACAACAAGAATTATTGGTATTCCGAGTTCGAGTGCCACGCTAGCAGTCGAGCCATTGCCACTTTCACCTGATTGAAGTGCACCATCAAATAGCCCCATGACCCCTTCTATAACAAATATATCGGAATCTTTGGATGTTTCACCGGCTAGATATTGTAATTGCGGCTTGTTCATTCCCCAACTATCAAGGTTTACGCAACGGCCACTGCTGGCTCGCTCGTGAAATTTCGAATCGATATAGTCGGGCCCAATTTTTGCAGCAGAAACGTTTAATCCTTTGTCTCTAAGAGCGCGCAAAATACCAAGCGTTATTGTTGTTTTGCCAGCACCACTCGCCGGCGCACTAATAATTATGCCGGGAGTAGCCAAGCTTGTCCTATCCGACTTGCTTAGTTTTAAAATCAGCTAAAGTTTCAACTTCACCGATGGGTTTGGGAACTTCACTTAGCCAGTTAAGCATGTTTCTGAAATTCACCACAGGACCAATCACAACGATAGATGGTGCCTTGACCCGCGAATTTTGCGAATCTTGCATACAAGAGCCTAAAGACGTCTCCAGAACAAACTGGTTGGGTAAGGATGCATTCGAAACTATCGCCATTGGCTCATCATGCTTTCTGCCTGCTGATAACAGTGAATTTACTATGGATTCTAGGTGCTTTATTGCCATATAAATAACGATGACGGGTGCACTTTTACTTATCGAGGCCCAGTCAATAGTCGAGATTCCGCCTACGGCGTCGTGTCCGGTGACAAGGGTCACGGCATGGTTGGTGTCGCGATGAGTAAGTGGTATTCCGGCATATGCTAGTCCTCCAATGCCCGAAGTTATCCCAGGAATAATTCTAAAAGGAATACCTGCGTCATACAGCGCTGTAGCCTCTTCACCTCCTCGTCCAAAAACAAAAGGATCTCCTCCTTTCAGTCTAAGAACGCGCTTATTTTTTCTGGCGAGGTGAATTAACCTAAGAGAAATATCAACTTGCTTTGGTGAGGGCTTCCCGCCTCGTTTTCCTGCGAACTCAAGAGCCGCTGATGGGTTTGCCAGCTTTAAAATTTCCTTACTAACTAGAGCATCATAGACAATGATATCTGCCTGATGCAGACCATTCACAGCATGCAATGTTAGTAATCCGGGGTCACCCGGTCCAGCTCCAGCAAGCCAAACACTTCCCCTCTTTAAGGTTATATTAATTTTTGGTACCGACATCTGATTACAATATGCCATCGTTGATGTTTTTGCATACAAATAATAATGTGTAATTCAAGGTCTTATGGTTGGGACATTTAAATGTTGAAGTTTAAAAAAATAGAGGATGAAAACAACACACCATTTGATACGAGCATCCTGGATGGTGTTTCTGACCCAGTTTTGATCGTTGACGAGCGAGAGCTAGTTATTGATTATAACAAGGCATACCGTAGGCTGTTAGAAGTCGATCCATCAAACACCGCTATAGATAAATTAAAACGAAATAAAAAACTACGGAAAATTATCAAACAATGCCTAGCAGGGAAACCAACGTTACCAACTGAAATCTACCTTCCAAATCCGATAGGGTTGTATTTCGACGTTAAGATGTGGCGATTGCCTGACCTTATGAAGAAAAGTCCTGTTTGGGCAATGATTGTACTGACGGATGTAACAAGTACAAAACGCATGGAGCAAGTAAGGTCTGATTTTGTTGCAAATGTCAGCCATGAGTTGAGGTCGCCCTTATCAGTTCTTCTCGGTTTCATCGAGACTTTGCAAGGCTCAGCCCGTAACGATGTGGAGGCGCAAGTAAGGTTTTTGGGAATTATGGAAAGGGAAGCTAAGCGGATGACAAGGTTAATTGATGAGCTGTTGACCTTGTCGAAAGTTGAAGCTGACGAACACATACCACCTGACGACGTCGTATCAATCGATCAGATATTAAACCAAGTTGCAAATTCACTTTCGGTGCGCGCTTCGGGTAAGGGAATGAAATTGCAACTAATCAAACAATCGGATTTACCGCCAATAACCGGCGATTCTGACGAGTTAGAACAAGTATTTCAGAATTTAGTTTCGAATGCTATCAATTATGGCAGAGAAGAAACGCCGATTAGGTTGGAAACAGGCCTCATCACAAACCTTCCCGAGAGTGGTATGCCGGGTATTTATGTTGCGGTCACTAATCAGGGTGAAGGAATTGCAGAAAAAGAGTTGCCCCGGCTAACTGAGAGATTCTACAGGGTGGATAAGGGTCGGTCTAGGTCAATGGGGGGGACGGGGTTAGGACTTGCGATAGTAAAGCATATTATTTCACGGCATAGAGGATATTTAGATGTTAAAAGTGAGGAAAACAAAGAAACAACGTTCACCGTTATGCTGCCGCGAATAGACGAATCAATCGACCAAACGTCATTGTAACAAAAAGGTAATATTTTTGTAACAAACTGGTTTCCTTCCTGCCTTAGAAAAGTTGGACTAGATAAATTTCATAAACGTCTATTTTTTTTGGGAGACTAGCGTTCAAATGTTTAAAAAAACAATCCTTATGGCTGCAGCATTAATTGCTACAGTTAGTATGGCTCAGGCCCGCGACCAAATTAAAGTAGTGGGCTCGTCGACAGTATATCCCTTTGCTACCACGGTAGCGGAGAAGTTTGGTAAAAGCACATCCTTCAAGACACCTGTGGTGGAAAGCACTGGCTCGGGTGGCGGATTGAAACTTTTTTGTGCAGGCGTTGGTGTAAATCATCCTGATATTACCAATGCATCTCGGAGAATTAAAAAGAAAGAAGTTGCCCTCTGTGCTAAAAATGGAATTAAAGATATTGTAGAGGTGAAAGTTGGATATGACGGGATAGTTATGGCCAACTCCAAACAATCCGAGGTGTTTAAATTAACTAGAAAAGATATTTTTCTAGCATTAGCCAAGGACGTTCCTGCAGGTGAAGGAAAATTAGTTCCTAATCCAAATAAGACTTGGAAAGACGTAAACTCCTCACTCCCTGCTATCAAAATTGAAGTTCTCGGCCCCCCACCTACATCAGGAACACGCGACGCTTTTGCCGAACTTGCCATGGAAGGCGGGTGTAAAAAGTTTAAGTGGATTAAGGCCATGAAGAAGGGCGATAAAAAGCTGGGTATTAAGAAAGATAAAAAAGCCTATAAGAAAATCTGTCACACTGTACGCGAAGACGGAGCGTACATCGAAGCAGGCGAGAATGACAATATGATCATAGGTAAATTAGAAGCTAACCCCAAAGCGCTGGGCATTTTTGGTTACAGTTTCTTAGATCAAAACGCCGATAAGGTTCAAGGGAGCACAATTGAAGGTAAAGAGCCTACCTTCGAGGCAATCGCGGATGGTAAGTATCCTGTCTCACGACCCCTTTATTTCTACGTAAAGAAAGCCCACATAGGCGTCGTTCCGGGTATCGAAGAGTTCATGAACGAATTCGCAGCAGAGAAAGCATCTGGCCCCGACGGTTATCTAACTGATAAAGGTCTTATTCCGATGGGCGACACAGAGCGAGCTGATCGTAAAAAGGCAGTCAGCACACTTGCCAATCTTAAAATGTAGACGTCAGTTATTTCGTCTGGATTAAATTAAATGAGAGAGTTGGTAGCTGATTTAGAGCTACCAACTCTCTGCCTCTTTGGCCCACCTAGCCGGGTAATAGAAAAAGCTTTTATCGAACTGCCCTGGTTTCAGAAAACATAGTCTCTGCTTTCGTGGTGATAAAAATGGAACATTATCCGAGAAAAGCGTTTGCTAAGTCAGCCAAGCTCGTTTGGCAAGAGCGAATGGTAATGTCTATCCTTATCATTTGTTCGACTGTGGCTATACTCACAACAATCGGCATAGTAGCATCCCTAATTTTTGAATCGATTCGATTTTTCCAAGTCGTACCTATCACAGATTTTCTATTTGGACTGCATTGGTCGCCACAGATGGCAATAAGAGAGGATCAAGTAGGCTCAAGCGGTGCTTTTGGTGCGGTTCCACTGCTCCTCGGCACATTATTAATTAGCGCTGTCGCGCTTACTGTCGCGGGCCCGGTCGGTCTAATGGCGGCTATATTTCTGAGTGAGTATGCTTCCCACGGGTTCCGGGCCAAGATTAAACCGACCCTGGAAATTTTAGCTGGTATACCCACTGTTGTTTACGGTTTCTTTGCAGCAATTGTAGTAGCGCCATGGATTAGGAGGGGCGGCGAAGCTATTGGTCTTGACGTTTCCTCCGAAAGTGCTCTGGCTGCAGGGCTAGTGATGGGTATTATGACAATCCCGTTTGTTTCCTCAATTTCGGATGACGCACTTACAGCCGTGCCTGCATCGTTGAAGGAAGGTGCGCTAGGCCTCGGCTCAACACGATCCGAGGCGATTAAAAAAGTTATCATTCCAGCGGCCCTGCCCGGCATCGCTGGTGGACTATTGTTAGCAACTTCTCGGGTTATTGGCGAGACAATGATCGTGGTGATGGCAGCTGGCCTAACGGCAAAGCTTACTTTGAATCCTTTGGATGCAGTCACAACGGTTACTGTTCAAATCGTGACGTTATTAACAGGAGACCAGGAGTTTGACAGTCCAAAAACGTTATCGGCTTTTGCCTTAGGACTCTTGTTATTTACAGTAACCCTAATTTTAAACGTCACTGCATTAAAATTAGTCAAAGCTTATCGAGAACAATATGACTGAGCTAGCATTTAAAGGTCCAGAACCTGACCAATTACGTCGCCGACATAGAGCGGAAAAGAGATTCAGACTCATAGCGCTTTTATCAGTCTGGCTCGGCTTGGCGTTTCTAAGCGTTTTGTTCGTTATTGTGGTGACATCGGGGGCCGATGCTGTAAGGCAAACTAAAATTTTGTTAAATATTTCGCTCGATTCTTCCGAGTTTGAAGGAGGTAAAGGGTCCGGTTTAGCTCAGATTCGAAAAGCTAATTTTGAGGGGCTTGTAAAACGGTCAATACGTAACGATTTTCCAAGAGCAAAGTCCAGAAAACAAAAGCGTGAGTTAGCGAAGCTCGTTAGCTCAGGTGCTGCCTACGAAGTGAGGGAATTCGTCGAAGCTAATCCAGAGAAAATAGGCGAGTCGATCGATATTTGGGTTACTGCGTCTGATGATGTAGATATGTTGCTCAAAGGAAAACTCAAACGGAATATGCCAGCTGATATAAGGCAGATAAGCGACCAACAGTTAATATGGTTAGATCAGTTGCAGGCCGAAGATAGACTCGAAACGCAGTTTAACTGGACACTCTTTACAAAAGGAGACTCGCGCGAGCCAGAACAGGCAGGAATAGCAGGTGCGATGATAGGCTCTTTGTATAGCGTGTTAGTTTGTTTATTGATTTCGTTTCCCCTCGGGGTACTTGCATCTATTTACCTAGAGAGTTTTGCCCCAAAGAATGGTTGGACATCTTTTCTTGAAGTAAATATTAACAACCTCGCTGCCGTCCCCTCCATCGTTTTCGGATTGTTGGGACTGGCGGTATTTTTAAACTTTTTTCAACTGCCTAGATCGGCTCCGCTTGTCGGCGGGATGGTATTGGCATTGATGACACTGCCAACTATTATTATTGCTGGCCGAGCGGCCATACAAAGTGTACCTCCTTCAATTAAAGAGGCTGCGCTCGCTGTTGGAGCGAGCCCTATACAGGCAGTATTCCACCATGTTTTACCTCTCGCTATGCCTGGGATACTTACGGGGACAATAATTGGCACAGCAAGGGCTTTAGGAGAAACAGCACCCCTTCTTATGATAGGCATGGTGGCATTTGTGGTTGATTTACCGGTAACATTTACCGATCCGGCTACCGCTTTACCTGTGCAAGTTTACCTATGGTCAGACATGCCTGAGAGAGCTTTTGCCGAAAGAACGTCTGCGGCAATTCTGGTCTTGCTAGCATTTGTTGGCGCTCTAAATCTTACCGCTGTCATATTACGTAATAAATTCGAAACCCGCTATTAATGGAGCCATAACGTGGAAGATAATTACATAGAAAGCTTGACTACTCCACTCACAAAAAACACGCTCACTGCTCAGTCGGCGTTGCCCGATGAAAATTTAAAAGCTAAAATGTCGACCTCCGATTTGAGCGTTTTTTACGGTAATTCACCCGCACTTAGGAATGTATCGCTAAACATATTTTCTAACGAAGTTACGGCACTAATTGGCCCTTCTGGATGTGGAAAATCAACTTTTATTCGCAGTCTGAATAGGATGAATGATACCATAGACATTTGCCGGATTGAAGGTGCTGTTTATCTAGATGGCCTTAACATCTATGAGCCAAGCCGTGATGTGGTTCAACTTCGAACACAGGTGGGAATGGTATTTCAAAAACCCAATCCTTTCCCTAAATCGATATTTGAAAATGTCGCTTATGGACCCCGAATACATGGAATGGCCAAAACTAAGGACGAGCTACACGGGATAGTCCTGGGCAGTCTAGAGAGGGCTGGTCTATTGGATGAAGTCAAACACAGGTTGGACACACCGGGAACAAGTTTATCCGGTGGCCAGCAGCAAAGACTTTGCATCGCAAGAGCTATCGCAGTGCGCCCCGATATAATTTTAATGGATGAGCCGTGCTCTGCACTCGATCCAATTGCGACCAAACGAATTGAAGAACTTATTACGGAATTAAAAGCTGAATATACGATTGTGATTGTAACGCACTCGATGCAACAAGCTCGGCGTTTGTCGGATAAAACCGCTTACTTTCACCTAGGCTCTATCGTCGAGCATGGGGAAACAGCAGAAGTATTTGAAAACCCCGTTGACGAGAGGACCGCGGATTATGTCCGTGGCCGAATTGGCTAACCTAAGCGCTTTTAAAGTCAAAAGTGATTGGATTTTTCAGTTTGTATCTGTTCAAATTTCTTTGATGAGGAATAGCAAAAAATGGCACCGCTCGTACTAGTTGTCGAAGATGAACCTCCATTAGCAGAAATGCTTTGTTATAACTTAGAGAAGGCTGAATTCAGGACTGTTGTGGCCTTTACAGGAGAAGATGCAATTGGTCGTGCCGAAATAGAAATTCCTGACTTAGTTGTCGTAGACTGGATGTTACCAGAGCGCTCTGGGTTGGAAGTTTGTCGTATTTTGCGCGGTAAAAAAGAGACACGGCATATCCCTATTATAATGTTAACAGCGAGGGGAGAGGAAGGCGACAGGGTCCTAGGATTAGAAGCTGGAGCAGACGATTACATGGTAAAACCATATTCTCCCCGAGAGCTTGTCGCCAGAATAAACGCGTTACTGCGCCGTTCGTCGGGACAGAGTAATTCCTCAATAAAAGAATACGAGGGTGTTGTTGTTAACTTAGACTCGCACAGAGTTACACGTGATGGCCATATGGTCCATCTTAGCCCCAAGTGCTTTAAGCTTCTAGAAACACTGATAGACCGGCCAACCTACGTCTTTTCAAGAGACGTGCTTTTAGGAAAAGTATGGGGGGGTGATGTCTATGTTGAGGCAAGAACGGTGGATGTTCATATAAGGCGTTTAAGAAAGGCACTTAATGCTTGGGATGGGCCGGAGTTGGTACGCACGGTCAGAGGATCCGGCTATTCTCTCGATGTTACATCAAATACTAACTGACGACGTTATCCATAAAAGCGGCTAATTGGATATCTAATTCTGTTACACCCCCGGCATCATGCGTAGTTAAGGTCACGTCAACTTTATTGTAAACATTGCTCCATTCTGGGTGGTGGTCCATTTGTTCCGCCTTTAGAGCAGCCTGTGACATGAAACCAAAAGCTTGCTTAAAATCTCTGAATTCAAACACTTTTCTTATTGCTTTTCCGTCGGTTGCTTCGCTCCAGCCAGTTAAATTTTCAAGAGCGCCTTGTCTTTGGGCAGAATTTAATAACTCTGGCATGATAGAAGATTATCCTGTTTTTTGTTTGATAGATTGGATAACTTTAAGAGGTAATAGGATCTATGGGAACCCCGAACTTAAGAGTTGATGCTTTTTCATAAAGCTCCGCTGCCATGAGCAAATTTGCTTCCCCTCTCGGCCCTCCAACCATTTGAAGGCCAACAGGTAAACCAGACCCTGTAAACCCAGCGGGTATACTTAACGCGGGATGGCCTGTGAGGGTAATTGCATACGCTATGGTCAGCCATTCTACATAATTAGAAAACTTATGATCACCTAGGCTCTCGACGAACCGCTGCTCCACTGGATACGGTGGCACAACAGTAGCAGGACAAAGTAATAAGTCATAATCCTGAAAAAATTCATTGGCTCGTGCAAGGTAACGTCCTCGAGCAAGTTCGATACGCGCAAAGTCATCAACAGTTATTTCTGATGCCTTTTCAATATTCCAGATGACCTCTGGTTTCAGCAGATCTTTTTGATTATCAAGCAATTCTTTTTTACTGACGTAAAAGGATATAGCGCGCCAAGTCTGGAATATGTCTTGCACATCGGAGAAATCAGGATGCGCCTCCTCTACTATGCATCCCAAGTCTTCGAATACCTCAGCTGCCTTTCTACAAATATCGGCAACTTCCTTATCGACAGGTGTCACTCCTAGGTCAGGTGAAAAGGCAACTTTGCGTGGTTTCCTTGGATTATTTACGGCCTCGAGATAACTTTTCTCAGTTTTGGGTAGTGAAATAGGATCAGCCGGATGAGTCCCCACCAAAGCATCCAAGAATAGAGCAACGTCGGCAACTGTGCGAGCCATAGGCCCCGCAACGCTGAATGGCTGTCCTGGAATGCTGTACAAGCCGCTTGGGTATGCCCCAGGACCTGCAGCTCCATAGGCTACCCGACCAGGGCTTGGTCTAAAACCTACCACAGAACAAAAGCTTGCTGGGTTTCTCAATGAACCTCCAAGATCTGAACCGCTCGCCAGCCAAGCTTGGCCAGTTGCCAAGGCTACGGCAGATCCGCCAGAAGACCCGGCACAACTTTTGGTGGTATCCCAAGGATTTAAAGTGGCGCCAAAGACTTCATTAAAAGTGTTTGCTCCAGCGCCAAATTCTGGCGTGTTTGTTTTTGCGTAAACTATCCCACCTTCCTTTTCCAGATTTTCAACCAGGCAATCAGATCGCGTAGGCACAAAATCTCGGTAGATTGGAGACCCCCAGGTGGAGCGCACGCCGCTAACGGGGTTCAGATCCTTGATGGCTACAGGCAAGCCTGCCAGTATGCCGCGTTCGTCTAAACTTAAATTTGACATTTTATCGGCGTCTTCGTAGGCCCTTTCCCAACATAAGGTGGGTAGAGCATTTACTTTATTATCAACCTCACTGATTCTTTCCCTCAATGCATCTAGGAGCTCAGCTGGGGTTACTCCTTTTTTCTTTAATAAGCCAACAATTTCGTTGGCGGTCATATTAACTAAGTTTGTTGCAGACGTTCTCATGTTTCAATAAGTCCCAATGAATATCGGTAAAGTCTAGTTATTGTAATCGTGAATTATCGTTACTGGTATGCGGAATATGTTGGGCAGTAGGCGCTGCGTGATGATGGATCATTTTCCACGAATTTTCTTCATTTAGAAAGATGTTGGTCGCCGCCATTGTTCCCCCTTGAAGGCTCTCAAAACAGGTCACAAAACACAGATCAAATTTTAGAAAATGGGCTATAGCGTTGTGACAAGTAATTTTAGGAGGATGCCCTCCCATCAAAATATTACTCCAACTTTGCATGACAGCCTCTTGTCCATAAAGTGGTGCCCAACCTGGGTGTATGCAAACGATTTCCTCACTTGAGGACCAAACGTTTTTCATTAGGTCAAAACTCGCTGTAGAGAACGCATCGTAAAATGCTTGGTTGGCAGATAATATTACCACTGCATCTGTCATTTCGTTAACCATCCAAATTAAGGCTTCAGCAATAGGTTAAATTATAAATTAAGGTATGAAAGTTTTTTTAAGTATTGATAAAAAGATCTAGTAAGTAGCTCTTCCACCTGAGATGTCGAAAACACCTCCGGTGCTAAACGAGCATTCTTCAGAACTTAACCACGTGATCAGATTTGCTATTTCGTCTACGGTTCCAAAACGTCCAATTGGAATTTTAGATAGCATAAAGTCTATATGCTCTTGACTAATTTGATCAAAAATTTCTGTGCGAACTGCTGCGGGAGTAATACAATTTACGGTTATATTCATATCCGCGAGTTCTTTTCCAAGTGATTTAGTTAGACCGATGACCCCTGCTTTTGCTGCACTGTATGGCGCCGCATTGGGGTTACCTTCCTTTCCCGCTATTGAGGCTATATTTACAATACGTCCGTATTTATTTTCTCTCATAAACGGCACCAGGGCTCTACAGCAAAGAAAGGTGCCATTCAGATCGATGTCTACAACTTTCATCCATTCTTCAATTGGGTATTCCCAGGTTTTGAAATTTGGACCCGCGATCCCTGCACTATTTACGAGAATGTCTGCGCCTCCGATGCTTTTGAAACTATTTTCAGCCGCAGCGTTGACGGAGTCCCATTTTGTTACGTCCACGACTTGAGTATCTATTTTACCAGAAAAGTTATCTTTAACCTCATTGAGGCGGCCTTCGTCCATATCCCACAAGGAAACGTTCGCCCCACTTGAGTGAAAACGTTTGGCTGCAGCCAGCCCGATACCTTTTGCTCCGCCTGTTATGACAACGGATCGGCCTTTGTAATCGTAAGTTATGGACATTTCCATTCTACCTTTTCTTTAACTCAAAATGTTGACTAAGTAATTATTAAAGAAATACTGTTCCACCATCTACCATTATCGTTTGGCCTGTAACAAACTTTGAAGCGTCACTAGCCAGATACAGAATTGTTCCGGTCAGGTCATCTGGAGAGAGGGTCCTTTTGAGTGCTTGGCCCTCGGCTATTGCTTTAGTCGCTTGCTCTAGTTTGTCTCCAAAAAATTCCTCTGTTCCTTCCGTAGCAACGGCTGTAGGTCCAATTGAATTTACTCGGATCCAATCGCGTCCCAGCTCGCGTGCTAGCGCCCGTGTTAAACCAATAACTGCTGCTTTTGACGTAGAATAGTGCAAGGCATAGGGTAAACCAGCCAAAGCTGCTAAGGATGAGATGTTTATTATAGATCCGCTCTGTTGAGCCTTCATCGAACCAATAACGGCCTTGCAACAGCGCCAAATCCCGCTGATATTGACGTCTAAGCAATCATTCCAATCTTGCTCTGCGAGTGCATCGAAGCGTCCTCCCTTAAGAGAACCATAGAGGGCCGCGTTATTTACCAAAATGTCGATGCGGCCAAACTTATCGAATGTCATTTTTGCCATCGCATCGCAACTTGACTGATTTCTTACATCAAGTTGGACGCTCATACAGGTTCCCCCGGAGTCCTTAATAATTTGAGTGGTTTTGTTACAATCCGTTATATCAGCTGCGATAACTTTTGCCCCTGCTTCCGCTAGTTTTACTGCGTACTCTTGCCCTAACCCCCTGCTGGCTCCAGTGATAATAGCTACTTTATTTTCTAGATCTTTATGCATGTGAGATATTCCAAAGGATGCTTTTATGTATTTTGAGATTACCGGTTATTAGCTCTAAGCTCTTTCAATATTTCGTCTCTATTGGCGTCGATCTCAGGTGCGGCCTGATAATCGACACTGTTTACACCATCAATATGTAACGGGCTTGCTGTTGCGAGTGACCTTTGCCCTTCTTCGTCGTTTATCCAGCGGATCATCCCTCTAGCATGCAAGTTTTCATCTTCAATGACTTCACCAAGATCTTTAACCATTCCACAGGGCACGCGCGCGTCATTTAATGAAGCCATAATTTCTGAACGGGCAAAGCCGGATGACCAGTCAGTAATAAGATTAGTTAAATCATCTAGGTTTTTTACACGATCCGCCATTGTAAGAAATTTTGGATCCTCTTTAGCCTCGGGCATATCCATTGCGTCCAATAACCTATGCCAGTGAGTGTCATTATTACATATTATGGAAACGTACCCGTCTTTGCAGGGATAAACGCCATAGGGAGCAATTGATAGTCCTCCGTGGAAATTCCCTACTCGCTCGGGGATTTTTTTTACGTCCGTATCGAATATAAGTCCAAGGTTTGACGCGAAAGACGGGAAGACAGCTTCTTGCATTGAGACGTCAACATAAGACCCTTTGCCGGTTCGCTCTTTTTTGACAAGTGCTGTCATGACTCCACCAAATAGATGTATTCCAGCGAAAAAGTCGCATAACGCTACCCCAGCTTTGACGGGTGGATTGTCGGGGAACCCTGTTGCGCTCATAACACCACTCATGGCCTGAACGGCGATATCCATAGCCTGGTAACCTTTGTATGGACCATCTTGCCCGTAGCCGCTACCGGAAGCATAAATGATTTCTGGTTTAATTTTTTTAATGGTTTCATAACCCACACCTAGGCGATCAACAACGCCCGGTGCAAAATTTTCAATTATAATATCTGCCGTTGAGGCTAATTCTAAAAAAATGTCCTGGTCTTCTTCATTTTTTAAATCTAATAAAATGCTGCGCTTATTAGGATTAAGCATTTTAAAAGGATACAAAGCGCCCCCTCTTGCATTCCTTCGTCTTAAATGCTCCCCTCCAGGGGGTTCTACTTTAATAACGTCAGCACCTGCCATTGCCATTAGAAAGGTGGCATAAGGGCCGTTATAAATTTGGGTTAAATCTAAAACACGTATACCTGTTAAAGGATGATCGGGATTTGACATTTACATTTCTCTACCGGAAAAATAGTTATCATTACTAATAGTAGTTATCTCCGTGTTGCGCTATTTTGAATAAAGTAACAAGTCCTTACATCATCACCTCGATATCTTTCTGGCTTTTTGTTTGGGAGAAAATGAATGGCATTGGACATAGAGTATTCGAAGTTTTTTAAAAGTGATTTACCTGCCCCGAGTCAGCGATGGAACGGCTTTCCGGAATATAATTTTATTGGTGGTCATAATGATGCTGAGAGCATTCCAGTTGACGACATGATAAAATCAATTTCGGAGGTGTTAAAACGGGAGGGCAAGACATTAGCAACATATGGATTACAGCATGGACCCCAAGGATATAAACCTCTCAGAGACTTTATATCTAAGAAGGTA
>CACHDV010000028.1 GCA_902578675.1 uncultured Alphaproteobacteria bacterium | reverse complement strand
TTAAATTGGATCCCAACTGAAAACATCTTGCGACCGATCTAATGGATAAAAACTCGGTTCCATTGATGGGATGGCGTGCTCTAAAACAGTCTCGGGCGTCCAACCTTCCCCTCTATGCACAGAACGTATAGGACGAGATTGTCCCATCAAAAAGATCTCATTATTTCGCACCCCAAAAATTTGGCCTGTGACCTTCGACTCGGGTGCACACAACGCAACAGCAACTGGCGCTATTTTGGCCGTTGTCATCGTTTTTAGTTTTTCAACCCGGGCACGTTGAGCGTCATCACCTATCGGGATCGTTCCAATCATTCGGCTCCAAGCGAAAGGAGAAATACAATTAGATCGTACATTGAACCTTCCCATATCCAGCGCAATTGATTTAGACAAACCGGCTATACCAAGTTTTGCAGCTGCATAGTTTGCTTGACCAAAGTTACCAACTAAACCTGATGTGGATGTCATATGAATGAAAGCTCCTGATTCCTTTTCTCGAAAGACAGAAGCTGCAGCTCTACTTACGTTGAAACTACCCTTTAAATGCACTGATATGACCGAATCCCAATCATCTTCTGTCATCTTGTGAAAGATTACGTCTCGAAGAATACCCGCATTATTTACAACAATATCTAGACCGCCAAGCTCTTCAACCGCCTGGTCCACCATTCCTTGAGCGGCGGAAAAATCTGAGACGCTATCAAAATTAACAACTGCCTTACCACCAGCATCTTCAATTTCCTTTGCAACTTCCATAGCGGGAACACGATCAGCACCTTCACCTTGGGTAGTACCACCAAGATCGTTGACCAATACCTTTGCCCCAGCAGCAGCGAAAGCCAATGCGTAATCGCGTCCAATTCCTCTGCCGCCTCCCGTGATCAAGGCTACCTTACCCGCTAAAAGTTGTTTTCCAGACATTATTTTCTCCAATTGGGTCGTAAATTATTCTTAACTTGATTATCGTATCGCTTGTACAACGGTGTAAAGTTTAATTAATATCGCATCAATACTTGATTGCCTTATTAAAATTGATCACGCCCATGATTTAATAAAGAGTTCTTTCAACTACTTCACAGGATAAGACATGTTCCCGCGAAAATTTTTCTCCGAAGACCACGAAATATTTCGAGACGCAACTCGCCGGTTTATTGAAAAAGAGATAGTACCAAACCATGGAGAATGGGAGCAGCAAGGAATTGTCAGTAGAGAACTGTGGAACGCGGCAGGTGAAAATGGGCTACTTTGCTGTACAGTGCCAGAGGAATATGGTGGCCCCGGGGGCGATTTTTTACATAGTGTAGTCGTTAATGAGGAGCTTGCAAAAGTTGGTGCAACTGGTCCCGCCTTTCCACTGCACTCTGACATCATTGTTCCTTACATCCTTGCATATGGTTCAGAGGACCAAAAACGTAACTGGCTTCCTAAAGTCGTTTCAGGTGAGACTGTTATGGCAATTGGGATGACAGAACCAATTGCGGGATCTGACCTCCAAGGAATTCAAACGAAGGCTGAGAGAGATGGTAATCATTTCGTTCTTAACGGGCAAAAGGTTTGGATTTCTAATGGCCAAATAGCTGATTTATACATTATTGCCTGTAAAACCGATCCGAAAGAAGGCGCAAAAGGCATAAGTTTGATCCTTGTTGAAGGGGACAGAGAGGGATTTAAACGGGGTAAAAATTTAGAAAAAATAGGTTACAAGGCGCAAGATACATCTGAGCTGTTCTTCGAGGATTTACGAGTACCAATAACAAATCTGCTAGGTCAGGAAGGCAGAGGATTTGCTCAGCTAATGCAGCAACTACCGCAAGAGAGACTTGTTGTCGCTATACGTTGTGCCACGGCTTTAGAAGCAGCACTTGATGAGACAATACGGTATACAAAGGAACGCAAGGCTTTTGGAAGAAGCATATCCGACTTCCAGAACACACGTTTCAAACTAGCTGAAGTAAAGACACTTGCGATGGTAACAAGAGCTTTTACCGACCAATGCATTCAACTACATCTCGAGGGCAAGTTAACCGCGGAGGATGCCGCTGCGGCAAAACTACAAACGACAGAGGCTCTAAATAAAGGCGTGGACGAGTGCCTCCAACTCCATGGCGGGTATGGTTATAGCTGGGAATATCCCATTGCACGCGCCTGGGCTGATGCTCGTATGTCGAGGATTGCTGGTGGGTCGTCTGAAATTATGAAAGAAATAATAAGTCGAAATATGATCACGGCCTAGCCATTCATATTAGTACTTTTGCTATTTTCCCTCTTCTTCTTGATTTATTGAGACACCAGATAACTTTTGAAAAACTTTAAATACTGCACTGTCATCTTCCCTTCCCAAACCAGCCGCTGCTGCGGCAATAAACTGCTGGTGCGCTGCTGCTGTTAAAGGAAGGGGAAAATTCAATTTGTGGCCTGTACCTAAAACAATAGCAAGATCCTTCACAAATATGTCAATAGCACTTAGGGGTGTGTAATCGTTATTTAGAATATGAGGAACTCGATTGTTCCACATCCAAGAGGAACCCGCAGAACCAGAAATAACTTCATATAGAGCTTTTGGATCAGCACCTGCCCTAACACCAAACGCCATTGCCTCGGCCGCTACTGCAATATGAACACCGGCCAACAATTGATTTACAGTCTTAACCGTTGAGCCAACCCCGTGCTCAACTCCAAGATGATGAACTTTTCCGGCAATAGCTTCTAATACATCTTCGGCAGCTTGGAATGCTTTTGCCGCCCCGGATGCCATTATAGATAGATTACCAGCCCGAGCGCCTGCAGCACCGCCACTTACTGGAGCATCGATCATATCAAACCCGGCCGCTTGCAAACGCGTTCCGCATAAACCTGCAAAAGCTGGAGATACTGTACTGCTCTGAATGACTACTGTTGCCAGTCCAAAACCGCCGAGTGCTCCCTTATTGCCAAACAAAACCTCGTCAACTTGAGCTTCGTTTACAACCAGAATAATAACGACCGAAGCACCTTTAGCTGCATCCTCGGGATTTAATCCTACTTTTCCCCCTGCTTCCGCAAATGATTTGCACGCTTGTTTATTTATATCGAAACCACTAACGTCAAACTGGCGTTCTAATAAAGCCAACGCAACACCAAGCCCCATTGAGCCTAAACCGAGCACACAAACTTTCCTTTTTGAAGCCATAGACGCCTACCAAAGTTAGAACATTAAGCTATTTATTCTATCTCTCAGACTAGCAGGTAAAAGTTAATCCCGCTCTAAACACATGGCAACGCCCATGCCGCCTCCAATGCATAAGGTTGTTAAACCTTTTTTTGCATCCCTTTTTTTCATTTCGTGCAAGAGAGTTATTAGAACTCGTGCACCCGATGCACCAATTGGATGACCTAGAGCTATAGATCCGCCATTCACGTTAACCTTTTTCGTGTCCCATCCCATATCTTTATTTACAGCACATGCTTGGGCTGCAAACGCCTCGTTAGCCTCTATCAAATCAAGATCTTCGACATTCCATCCAACTTTCTCCAACGCCGCTCGACTTGCCGGTATCGGACCCGTTCCCATGATCGATGGGTCCACACCACGAGTAGCAAATGAAGTTATCCGCGCTAGAGGCTCAATTCCGCGAGTTCTTGCATTCTCTGAAGACATTAAAACCACAGTTGCCGCTCCATCATTAATACCCGAGGCGTTTCCAGCTGTTACCGTTCCCTCTTTACTGAATGCAGGACGTAGACTTCCAAGCGTCTCCAGATTTGTACCATGTTTTGGATATTCGTCCTCCTCAACTATTGTTTCGCCACGTCGGGACTTAACAGTTACTGGGACAATTTCATCTTTAAATTTACCTTCTTTCTGTGCAGTTTCGGCTTTACTTTGTGAAGATAGGGCAAAAGCATCCTGTGCATCACGTGTGATTTGCCATTGATTCGCGACATTTTCGGCAGTACTTCCCATATGGTATCCATTAAAGTGATCCCAGAGGCCATCCTTAATCATGGTATCTATTAATTCTAGATTGCCCATCTTCTGGCCGGAGCGAAGGTTTTGAGCGTGAGGTGACTGGCTCATGCTCTCTTGTCCCCCAGCCACAACGATATCGGCATCCCCCGATCTAATAGCTTGTGCCCCCAATGCCACCGCACGTAATCCTGATCCACAAACTTGATTTATTGTCATCGCTGTTTTCTCTTTTGGTATCCCTGCCGCCATTGATGCTTGCCGAGCGGGATTCATTCCCGCTGCCGCGGTGAGTACCTGCCCTAATATGACTTCATCTACTTCATCGCCAGAAACTGCGGCACGGCTCAGGGCTTCTTCTATTGCTATTTGCCCTAATTCAGCTGCCGATAAACTACTCAAACTTCCGCCAAATGAGCCAATTGCGGTGCGTGCTGCTCCAACTATCACAACCTCTGACATAGCTAATATACCTTTCTTCAAAAGTTAAACTTCAATATACAAATTTGTCCGTTTCCAAAAGAGGGAAAGCACTTACCACACTCGGTTCAACCGTAGGGGCTGCCGAACATAATTGACTAGGTTCAATAACCGAATAATTATTGGCCCCTAGTAGACCTAAACCGAGCTTTACTTCTTCTTCCAGTAACTCGAGCATTCTAATCACACCGTCTGCACCAGCCGCTGCTAGTCCATAACAAAGCATTCTGCCTATTCCTACAAAGTCCGCTCCAAGAGCTATACCTTTGATAATATCAGTACCTCTAGAGAAACCTCCATCAACAGCTACTAAACTACGCCTCGACACAGCATCAACAACCTCAGGTAGCACATCGATTGCTCCCAAACCATGGTCCAATTGTCTTCCTCCATGATTAGAAACATAAATAACATCGACGCCGTGCTCTAAAGCAAGCCGCGCATCTTCAGCCGTCGCTATTCCTTTCAAAACTAGCGGCAATTCATACTTTTTCTTGTAACGTTCTATATCTTTCCAACTCAATGCTGCCTGCCAATCAGCTCCTTTCCCCGTACGCCATGGCTTTACAAAGCGATTGGCAATGTCGCGTTCTCTTCTAGAATAATTTGCACTATCGACCGTTAAGCAGAAAGCGTCATAACCAGAGTCTATTGCCCGCGAGACATAATTATCTAAGAACCGATTATCGCCACGCTTGTAAAGCATAGCCATTTTGAGACCATCGCCAGCATTGGAAACTTCTTCCATGGATAATTGGCTAACAGAGCTCAGCATCAAACCACAACCGAACTCAGTCGCCGCACGCATAGCCGCCACGCCCCCTTTAGGATCAAAACTTTCCAGCGAACCTATCGGTGCAAGACAGACCGGCAATCTTAACTTTTTCCCCAAAATAACTTTAGTTGCATCAATTTTACGCATGTCTCTCAAAACGCGAGGCCGTAATGCGATGGCATCTAATGCCATTCTATTGCGTTTAAGTGTTGTCTCAGTTTCTGTGCCGCCTCTCAAATAGTCCCAGATATTCTGGCTTAACGTTTCATGAGCAGCGTGCACGATTTCGTGTAACGTTTGAAATTTATTGCTAAGATCTCTGTTCAATTATCCTCAGCCTCTAAAAAAAATTTACTTCACTTGCTTAAATTAATTTTCAAAAACTCAAGTTTTCACTTTTACTGCCTTTTATCAAGCCACTCTTAAATTTAGTCTTAATTTACTTCTCTAAAATATCGATTATTTCGCGGAGCTGAGTTCTCGCTCTTAGTAAATAAAAACCGAGGGATGCCAGGTGACTGGGAACAATCGCACCATCAGGTTGACCATTTGCTATTATTAATGGGTTAAGCTGGCTTGCTTGTTTAAGTGACGCCAACATTAAATTCCAAGATGAGGACAACTCCTTTCCCGCAACAACATCTTTAAAATCAGCTTCTAGCTCTTTTAGCAGTAAATAGTAAGCGTATAAGCGGCCCTTTGCCGAATAAAAAATATCGTCAGATTTTGAATCTATTCCCCAGCCACCTGACCTAGCAAGATGCTCACCTATTGCAGCAGAATTAGAACCCAGATCAGCAGTGAAACGCCTCAATGTGGCTTGCAAATTGTCAGCTCGTTTATCAAATGTGGCTGCACCCTTTGCCAAGCGCTTATTGTACGACGCAAGTGACCGCATAGCAGACTTATATTGTGCTTCTGAGGAAGCAGTCGGAGCTATAGATGTAGATAAGTCAAATATCCATGTCGTGCCTGGATACTTTAATAGACCTGAAGCTTTATCAAGATCACTATCTACTTCACTAGATCCTCTAGATCTTCCTATTTGATCTGTCATTTCCATAGCAAATCTGGAAATAGCATAAATGATACCCTGCTGATAATTTGGCATATTATCGAGCAGATACCCGGGCATAAAAAACGGGTCGTTAGCCACCCATCCATTTTCATTGACTTCCCGATTAATTAATGAGATTGCCATGGCTATCGTTTTGCTTTCACCAGGATTGCTCTGGCTTGGTTGAAAGTCCACAGCGTCATCTATCTTATGGGTGACCCCCATCCCAATAAAATAATAAAGGAAAACAAGAAAGATTAACGATAAACTCGTGAAAATCACTGCCCGACCAATACTTCCTCCTCGAACAAAAAAACTCGAAATTCTTTTAAAATAGGTCGCTAAATTATCTTTGTTCACTATTAGTCCTTATTTTTCCATCGTCTTATTAAGATGGGAATTAAAGATAATATTGCCAACCCAACAAAGCCTGCAAAGAATTCAAAACTTATGTTTGGTATATCGTCCAAACCATCACCAGCCATAACAGTTTTGTTCAAACCGCTTCCCATGAGAGCGTAAACCGCAGCTCCAGGGATCATCCCTAAAAAACTAGCAAAGAAATAATTAAAAAAACTTATATTTAGAAAAGCGGGAGCTATATTGACAACGAAAAATGGAAAAACCGGGGCTAGGCGCAGGAAAAGAAGGTAGAAAAAAGCGTTCTTTGTCAGTTCATTCCTCATTCTCTCTATCGAAGATCCGATTTTTGGCTTAAATAACTCTCCAAAAGCACTGCGAGCCGCAATAAATAAAATCGACGCACCGAGCGTAGCACCTATCAAGGAAAAAAGTGCACCCAGTAATGCGCCAAACAAGTACCCACCTACCATTGTTAAAATCAGCGCGCCAGGTACAGAAAGCGCGGTTGAAAATACATACAAACCTATAAAGATCAGTATGGATACATAATACTCGCTTTGAATAAATTTGACTATCCCAATCTGGTGAGCTCGAAAGCTCTCCCAAGATACATAATCTGTCCAACCAAATATAACGGCGAGAAGCAAAAATATCCCTAAGGTCGCAATTGGGAGCGATTTTAAAAGCTTAAAAAAAATGACCTCCGCAGGGGGTTTTTGCTACACGACATTTAATACAAATAATTTAACTCTCAGTAGAGCTTAGTTCGATAGCCTTCTTGTATACTCTTTTCTGCCCTATTCTCGTCATCTCCTCGACCGATCTGGTCGGAAATTATTTTACCCAAACTCGGAAAGCTCTTTCTTTCAATCTTGTAGTCCTCTTCCCATAATTTGGATCGAATCAAAGCTTTTGCGCATTGAAGATATGCCTCCTCAACGCTTTTTTCTAAAGCTGACCGGGGGGGCTTTGCCTTGAGCAGACAAACCTTCCAATATATTCTCATCAATCGTGATCTTTGCATTTCCATTCACGCGTAATGTTTCATTCATGCCTGGCACAAGAAAAAGTAGCCCAACGCCACTATTATCAATCACATTCAAAAGAGTATCTGTTCGATTATTACCAAGCCTATCCGGCAAATATATGGTTTTCTCGTCTCTTACTTTGACAAAACCGGGAGCGTCCCCCCTAGGCGATACATCCCCAAGACCGTCGCTACCCATAGTACCTATGACCAAAAATGGTGAAATTTCAATGAATGCCCGGCAATGCTTATCGAGATGGTCTAACTGTTTAAGAACCGCGCGCTCGGATGGCTCCCCATACAACTGCCCTAAGTTAGTTTTATCGGCAATCCCATTCATTCTAGTGATCCTTTGCTGTTAGTTCCCATCAGTGGAATATGTTTTACCCGACTTTATTACACTTTGGCTATACTGCGATCAAACGATCAGATTCGAAGTAAATAGTTGAAGAAAGTCAATTATCACAGTATTCATTTTTCATCTTAGATCATATGGGATTATTAAAATTGTCAGATTACGGCGGGAAACAGGCTTGGCAGGAGGAACTTTACGACCTGCTTAGATCAAACCAAGTAGATTTATTTTGCTATGTACCAGACGGCGGTCACAAAACTCTTATCAATAAATCCATAGAGGACCCAGATGTTATTTCCGTACCTTTGACAACAGAAGAGGAGGGCGTCGCTATGTGCGCTGGCTGCCATCTGGGGGGCACAAAAAGCGTTTTATTGATGCAGTCAAGTGGGGTGGGTAATTGCGTAAATATGTTCGCTCTTTTGAAAAATGGTCAGTTTCCATTTGTTACATTGATAACAATGCGCGGCGAATTTGGCGAAATGAACCCCTGGCAGATTCCAATGGGTCAAGGCGTGCAACCAGTGGTGGAAGCTATGGGAATGCACTGCCTAAGGGCGGAAACCCCCTCTGAAGTCACAGAAACCGTGCAAGCCGCTCTCAACATGGCATATAAATCAAACCAGGCAGTCGCGGTTTTACTGACGCAAAAGTTAATTGGCGCGAAACCCTTTTAGTAATGATCTGAGGAGATCTTGTTATGGAGAATGATAGAGGCCTTGATCGAAAATATGCTGTTCCCGAATTAGTTGGCAATCCAGACGACCTGCTAATCGTGTGCGGACTAGCCGGCGCCTCGAAAGACATTGCACATTTGACTAATGATGGAGATAACATCTTCACGATGGCTGGCGCTATGGGGGGGGCAACGGCTATGGGTTTGGGGTTAGCTCTTTCTCGACCAGATAAACAAGTGCTAGTTGTCACAGGAGACGGGGAGTTACTAATGAATATCGGAACCCTTTCAACAGTTGGAATTTTAAAGCCGTCCAATCTCTCCATTTTGTGCGTAGATAACGGTCACTACGGTGAAACAGGATATCAGGAAAGTCATACGCAAAGAGGTGTTAATTTGGAACTTATAGCCCAAGGTTCTGCCATCCCAATCACGAGGACTGTTTCGGTGAAAGAACATATAGACGAAGCTAAAGCATTAATTAGAGATTCAAATGGACCAAGTTTTATCCTTTTAAGGGTGAGCACCGAACCCCCACCTGTAATAAAAAGATCTATGGATGCCAGTGAGAGAAAAACTGCGTTCAGGCGTGCTTTATTAGGCGAACCGTGAGTTTTACATTAGCAATAGTCACTTCGCGAATAAAATGATTATCTAACTATTTTTGCAAGCTGTATTCCGCACCACTCTGAATGAGTTTAATCGGTCCACTTAAAAGTTGCTCAGATAGAAATAGCCACTCCATTTGAAGCAGACTTGTACGCAGCATCGATTATTTCCATCGTTGTTTTCATTGCGTTAATGTCTGATGCGAAAGCTCCGCTGTTTCTAACCGCTTGACAAAATTCTTGCACATAGATGCCATACAGCGGATCTGAGTCGAGATTCATTTTCATAAATTCTGGCGGCTCCCCAGATCGTATAATAGTAACCCCATCTTGACTTGATTGCACGTAGTGATCTTTTGCTGAAAGGCTGAAAGAGTATTCTCTTTTGATAGAACTATTTGGAAAATTATATCCCGTCTGCACCGTTGCTTGCCCTCCTGATTTTGATGTCATTATAAGCGTCGCCGTATCTTCAATAGCTGTTTCGTGTAGTCCATTATCAATCCTAGAAAAAACAGTGTCTGGTTCAAAAGGCATGAAAGTTAGAGCTAGATCAATGAAGTGTGGGGCTAAGTTGATCAAACAACCGCCGCCAGAGCTTTCAGGTTTCAGCATCCAGTGACTATACATTTTGTTATACCTATTTGGGGGCCCTGCATTAAAACGCCAAGAAGAGCTTTGAAAAATAGCACCTTCCTCTTCAGTTAAATACTTTAGTAGCGCAAATAAGGGGCCAAAACGCTGCACCAAAGGGACCCCGACAAGAAGTCCACTGTCTGCTGCAATTTTGGATAAAGCATCTACCTCCTGCGAGTTTATTCCGGTTGGTTTTTCTAAAGAAAATGGACGGCCATTAGCGAGAAGGGACGTCGCTATAGTATACATTTGAGCATGTTCGCCAAATGCAAATGCAATATCGTAGCTGCAACTCCCCAGTGTTTCCTTCCAATCATTATAACCTTCACACCTAAACAGCTTAGAATATTTCGCTCGGATTTCCTCGCTTTTGTCTGAGAAACCAACGACTTCGATCCCTCCATCAAGCAGATCTTTGATATAAAGGGGAAAGTGCCAGTGAGACACTTCAAGCAAAACAGCTTTCATGCAAAAGATTTCCAATCTGAACTATTTTGAAAATACTTTATAACTGTAAGCTTCAGTAGAGAAGGATTAGATTATGCCTCTACTTGGGAAAGGCGTGGCAGCTATATGGCACAATGTCGCGCCAGATATACAACCTGATTATAATCATTGGCATTGCTCCGAGCATATGCTGGAACGCGTTGGCATCGAAGGTTTTCTGAGGGGAAGGCGGTACGACGCCATCAACGGTAGGCCGCAGTTTTTTCATTTCTACGAGACAACTACACCTGCAGTATTAACTTCACCAGCTTACATGCAGCGATTAAATAACCCAACTCCATGGACGCAGAGGATAGGACCACACATTAAGAATAATAATCGAACACTGAGTCAGGTGGTCCATTCTGTAGGCTACGGGGTTGGCGCTGCTATATTAACTATCCGTATGGTTGCAAATCATGATCGGGAAATAGATTTTTTTCGATGGGTGTCGCAGGAACTTTTTCCGTTTATCAATAAAGAACCCGGTGTAGTTGCAGCCCACTTATTAAAAGGCGACAAACAAGCCAGTGAGACCAAAACAGAAGAAAAAGCCATGCGCGGGAAGCCCGATGAAGTAACCGACTGGATTATTTTTATAGAAGCAATAGACGACAAAACGTTATTGAGAATATGGGACAAAAAATACGCATCAGAAAAAGCTTTAATCGAAAATGGTGCTCATAGTGCAAATATAGGCACTTATAAACTGCATTTAAGTTTATCGTCGGAAGATTTGATCAAATAATAGGCTAGCTTGTGAACCACAACCCTAATTCTTCTTTGAATTATTCTTTTGCTCTTCTTCCCAAGCTTTCTCAGCAGCCTCTTTGTCCCTATGCACTTGTAGATAACTTGCAGCCAATCTATCGCCATTCCAGCGGGCTTTAGTCCACCAATGAACTGCTTTTTCTAGATCCTGTTCGACACCGAATCCTCCAGAATACATGAAACCGAGCATGCCCTGGGAAAACCCATCACCCTTGTCAGCTCCTTTTTGAAACCATTGGACAGCAGATTCCATATCGTTCTGATTTTGAAAAATCTGACCCATCGTCCCGTAGGCTCGGATCACACCTGCGTCTATAGCCAACTGTGCAAAAGTTATTGCCTTCTTCTGATCTCGTGGAACAACATTGCCTTGATTAAACAGAAGACTTAGGTATATGGCTGCTTGACTATCTTTTTCCTCGAGCGCTGCCCGCTCTAATAAAGTGATACCCTTTTTTGAATTATCACTTCCAATCTCGGCCTTTTGAAGGTCTAAAACTTTCATTGCATAGCTAATCATCGCCGCGCTATTGCCTTCATTTATCAAACCCTGCAAAACTTTTTTTGTCCGCTTAGGGTTCTCTGGCCCAACCCCACCTGGTAAAAATTCGAGAGCAGCTCTAATCTTCGCGGCAGCGTGATCGGTTTTCAGTGTTTTAATTAACAACAACCAGGCACCCTCCGCATCCTTCTCAAGATACTCGCCTCGTCCCATGTATTTTGCTACCATTACCATCGCAGGTGGGAACCCTAACTCAGCAGCCCGTTGTATAAGAGCGACCCCGTCCTCTTTTCTGCCTGCGGCAAAGTGAGCGTATGCTGCATTCAATGCGGAGGCTCCATCATCGGGTAGAGCTTTGTAAGCAGCAACGCACGCGTTCTTTGCAACATCAACCGCTTTTTTGACTCTAACTTTCTCTTTCTCTGGAGCTTTGGCGTCGGTCGCACGAACCCAAAGGCGAGCTTTTTCTAACGATTTCTTGCATTGATTTTTCAAGTCATCGTCTGCAGATAATTCCTCCCAAAAAAATAATACACCGACGAGAGAGAGTACAAGACCGAGAGCAATGAAATTCCAATTTTTGCTATTCTTTGTAGAGAGTCCCAGTGTCATTTTATCTCCAATAACGCCTTTATCTTTGTAAATATTTGCAAGTCAACCAAATGAACTAGGTGCATATGTGCACAAAAAAATCTTTCTTGGCTCGCTAAATCTTTATTTAACAAAGTTTATAGAATAATCTAGCCCGATCCAACCATGGGAGCTATCTGTAAATGTCACAAAAACGCGTTCCGGCAATATTTATGCGAGGAGGATCATCGAAAGGTGTATTTTTTCATTCTTCGGATTTACCGGAAGATAAAAATAGCTGGGATGAACTTTTTTTATCGGTTCTAGGAAGCCCAGACCCGTACGGGCGGCAACTTAATGGAATGGGAGGCGGTATTTCCTCTCTATCGAAAGCTGTCGTGATTAGCCCGCCTACGCGTCTAGACGCAGATGTGGATTATACTTTTGCACAGATCTCCGTAAAAGATACAGTTGTAGATTATTCCTCGAATTGCGGAAACCTATCCTCAGCTGTTGGCCCATTCGCGATAGACACTGGTCTGGTTGATGCTTCAGGAATGAAAAAAGAGGTAAGAATTCATAACACAAACTCTGGAAAATTGATTGTTTCCAAGGTTCCTCTGAGAGATGGACTTTCTGAAGTTGTAGGAGATTTTAGTATTCCAGGTGTTTCCGGCACTGGCGCAAAAGTCCAACTGGATTTCCTTGACCCCGGAGGCACTCGCACCGGAAGCCTATTACCAACGGGTAAAACTGTAGACATTATTACACTTCCAAATGCTGGTGATTTTGAGGTTTCACTCGTTGATGCGAGCGTTCCCTGCGCATTCATTGAGGCTAAAGCACTTGGTGTTACAGGCTCAGAAAGCATAGAAGAGCTAGAGTCTAATAACAGCCTTATGAAACTGGTTGAAGAGATTCGCCTCGCGGCAGGAGTGAAGATGGGCCTTGGAGAAACAATTGATCAAATTCCACCAACGGCTCCCAAACTTGGAATTGTTGCTGAACCGCTGGCTTATAAAACTTTAGCAGGTGAATTGGTTGATCCATCAAGTGCAAGCTTAACAACCCGTATTTGGTCAATGGGGCAGGTTCACCGTGTGTTACCCCTAACAGGAGCAATGTGCCTAGCAGTAGCATGCAAAATACCAGGTACTTTATGTGAAAGAAATACCAGGGGGGAAGGGGTAGACATAAAACTAGCTAACCCATCCGGAGTTCTACCGTTAAACGCTGCTGTCGAAGTCCAAGGCAATAAAATAAGTGCACGACACGTTACAGCATATCGAACAGCGCGAACTCTTATGGAGGGAAATGTCTTGGTACCAGATCACATCCATCAAATTTAATAGAAAAGCTAGAGCTGTACAAAAATTAGAAATGATTTCATTAGAACAAATACTAAAAAAATGCCGCATTATACCGGTTTTAACAATTAGAAATATAGACGACGCAGTACCCCTCGCAGAAGCGATATTTGAGGGAGGCCTATCGGCAATCGAAATCACACTTCGCACACCTGAGGGATTTTCTGCTCTTGAAGCGGTGACAAAACATTTTCCCAAATTCTCTATTGGCGTAGGTACAGTCATACACAATATGGACATCAGACGCGCCAAAGAATCTGGAGCATCCTTTGCAGTGTCCCCTGGCATAAACATAGATCTCATTGAGCAGGCTTCAGCAGAAAAATTACCTTATTTACCTGGCGTTCAAACAAGCTCAGAAGCTTTGTTAGGGTTGAGACTAGGAATTAAATTTTTGAAATTCTTCCCTGCAAAAATTGCGGGAGGCACAGAGGGTTTAAAGCAGATCGCCCCAGTTTACCCAGAATTGATGTTCTGTCCCACCGGCGGTATAAGTTTTGATGAGGCATCTGAATACCTTGCCCAAAAAAATGTGATCAGCGTTGGTGGTAGCTTTGCCTCTCCACAAAATTTAATTGAAAAAAGAGATTGGAATGCGATTAAGGCGCTAGCACAACGCGCCGCAAGATTGTAAGTGTTTTTTAGTAGGAGAAAAAAAGAGTGGTTCAACTTTCCGTATTAGACCAATCTATAGCGGTAGCAGACCGCCCACAAGCGGAGGCGATAAGGGAAAGCGTATCTCTAGCTGAATATTGCGAAGAACTTGGTTATCATAGATATTGGGTTTCTGAACATCACAATCATCCAGCCATCGTAGGCACAGCTCCAGAAATTCTTATTGCAGCTATAGCGTCAAAAACAAAAAGGATACGCGTTGGCAGTGCAGGAGTAATGTTACCTCATTACTCCCCCTTTAAGGTCGCTGAGCAGTTCCGGGTCTTAGATGCTTTAGCTCCGGGCAGAATAGATTTGGGTCTCGGTAGAGCGCCAGGCTCAGATGGTCTAACAGCTTTCGCACTTAACCCTAACGCTGCAGAACGACCCCATCAATTCCCAAACGATGTGATGGACCTAGATGCCTGGCTTCATGGAGAAGAGCTGCAAGAGGGACACACATTTTCAAAACTTAAAGCGCAACCCTCAGGCGACACAGCACCTGAAATTTGGATTTTAGGCAGCAGTGCATTCGGGGCACAAGTAGCAGCACATTTTGGCCTCCCCTACGCTTTCGCTTGGTTTTTTACCAACGGACACGGGGGCCAACAAGCACTAGAAATTTACCGACAACACTATAAACCTAGCTCAAGGCACCCAAAGTCAAATCCCGCCATTTGTGTCTGGGCCTTAGCAGCAGAAACACATGAAGAGGCACAATATCATTTTAGCTCGCGGGCGAGGTGGCAACTTTTCCGAGATCGAGGTCAGCACTTAACATTTGAGGATCCAGAAACTGCTTTGGCAGCACAATATGACGAGTACGAACAAACAAAGATAGAAGAGCTTCGAAAAACAACCTTCGTAGGCACTGGAGAGGAAGTCGCGACCCGAATCACGGCTTTGGCCAAAGAACTGAACGTTGAGGAAGTCGCTATTGTGACCTGGGCATACGATGCTACAGCTCGAAAAAATAGCTACTGCCAGATTGCATCAGCTTTTGGATTATAATCTATATAATCGCCCTGGTGTTCTTTCATATAAGTTCTTGACTGATCCAAAAAACAACAACAAAGTTACAGGGTATTTTCATCGGGGGGGCTCTAATGAACTATTTATCTACTAAACCTCAAGCACATGGTCATACCGAGGAACAATGGCAAGCAAGGGTCGACCTTGCTGCAGCGCATCGGTGTGCTGTAATGCATAACCTTCATGAAGGTATTTTTAACCATCTAACTTTTCGCGTACCGGGCCACAAAGATAGATACTATCAAATCCCATTCGGTCTCCATTGGTCAGAGGTAAACGCAAGTTGCTTTATGGAAGTTGACTATGATGGCGTAGTTCAAGTTGGAGAAGGAATAGTCGAGAGGTCTGCTTATTGTATTCATGCCCCGATGCATAAAAAAATGAAAAATGCTAATGCTGTTTTCCATACGCATATGCCCTTCGCTAGTGCATTGACACGTTTGGAAGATCAACAGATACAACCGATTGGCCAGACCGAATTAGGTACCCAGATGCGAACAGGATATGACGAAACTTACGATGGTCCTGGTCTAGACCCAGCCGAAGGCGAGAGATTAGCCAAAATTTGCGGAAATAATACAGTACTATTGATGGCTAACCACGGCGCACTAACTCTAGGTGATACCGTAGCAGAAGCCTACGATCGGCTTTATTACCTTGAAAGAGTGGCGCAAGTTCAACTTTATGCAATGTGGACAGGCAGACCGCTTCGTAAACTTCCAGAGCCAATCATAGAAAAAACCTATAAGACATACGGCAACAATAAGATGCTTTATGGCGGCAGAAAAAACGCAGAGTGGCATTTCGATGCTCTAAAGAGAATTCTTGATCGAAAAGAGCCTGATTATGCGCATTGAACGACGTCATTAAAACCGGGCACTATATAAATATTAATTGCCTTGATTAGCAGAACCAGTTTCGACCATTTCTTTTATTTCCACCTCTGAGTAGCCTAGCTCACTGAGTATTGAAAGTGTATTTTCACCAAGGCGTGGTGCATGACTTTTGGATATACGCCCACCGCCACTAAAAGTATTTGCTGGTCTAGTTCGCTTTATTTTTCCTTCACTGGGATGTTCTTCACTAACAAAAAAATTTACTTCGTTTAGATGCGGATCATCGAGAACATCTTCAATGGTATTATATCGCTGAGCTGGGACATCCTTTTCTTCAAAAATTTTAAGCCACTCATCCGTTGTTTTTTTTAAAAGACCTTCTTTTCTTACGACGAAATAGGCTTCTGCATTTGACGTTCGATTTGCTGCGGTATCAAAACGAGGATCTGTCTTCAGTTCTGGACGTCCTATGGCATCAAAAAATGCAAAGGCCTGATCATTAGTATTGGGACCAACCGTTATAAAACCATCTTTGGTAGCCAAGGGCCGGTAATATGGGCTCAAAAGGCGCCCATCTCCCGTTGGTCCAACGGGTGGATCAAAAGTACAAGCTCCCATGTGTTCAGACGTTACAAATGATGCCATATTTTCGAACATCGGCACTTCTATCGCTTCACCCACTCCTGTCTTCTCTCGCCGATAGAGGGCGAACCCGATTACTTGAGCTGCAATTAAACCAGTTGTATGGTCGGTCATGACCATCGGAACGAAGCGTGGTTCGCCCGTTGCACGATGTAATGTAGCAGCTACGCCAGAAACACTCTGAATAATTGGGTCATATGCAGGCCGATTATAATAGCGCCCTCCTTTACCAAACCCAACAATAGAACAATAAATGAGCCTAGGGTTATCTTTTGCTAAGTCCTCGTATGCCAGTCCTGCTCGCGCTAATCCTTGAGGACGAACATTTGAAACAAAAACATCTGCTGTAGAAATTAATTTCTTTAACACATCAAGGCCTGCTTTTTTCTTGATATCGAGGCAGATAGAGCGTTTATTCCTATTAAAATTCAGAAACTTACCGGACATGCCCGGGTTTCTGCTACCTTTGGCCATTGTTCGCAAAAGGTCGCCGGAAGGGGCCTCAACTTTGATAACATCTGCACCATAATCAGCTAAAGTTCTACTGCATATAGGTCCAACAACTACCGTTGTTTGATCAATTACTCTTATGCCTTCGAGGGGCCCGCCGCTCATTTTTTAAAGCCTAACTCCATAATCCCACATTGAGCACCGTCCTTATCAGAAACCCAGCAATTCATGGTATTTTGATCAGTAATGGCTCCACATATGTCAATTGTGTCTCCCACATGAACAGGTCGAGTAAGCCTAACGTTGAAAGTGTCAAGTTTACTGGGAGCTCTTTTCAAAGCCGACCCAACCATTAACGTCATCGTAAGGCCACCATTTTGAACCGTCGCCGGATATCCCTCGATATCTCTGGAGTAATCTGCATCGTAGTGAATTCTATGTGCATTCCAAGTAACGGCTGAATACCTAAAAACCAGTGCCTCAGTGAGAGTAATAGTATCCGACCATTCAGCATTAGCCGGCGGGTCCACCGGTGCGGTAACTTTACTTTTCTCACCAGGAGGGGGCATTTCCCGGTAGATTGCATCTGTCTCATCAGTCGCAATTACTTGCCCCTCGGTCTCAATTGTATCACGAAGCGTAAGAATCGCGATTCTGCCCGTTCTAGCAATCTTAGGGGTAATAGCAACTACTTCAGTAGTGCGCGTTGCAGGCACTCCCGCCTTGAGCGTTCCCATAATATTCACTCGCCGTCCAGCGCCCATTCTTCGAGGCAACGGAATAGGTGGAAGCACAACTCCTGGATTTGGATGCCCATCAGGCCCTATGTCTGATTGTTTAGTCACATTTGGGAAAAACATACCAAACCAATGAGGCGGGAGGTGAGATCCAACTTCATAAGCAGTGAAGTCTTCATCCAACATACCAGCTATTCGCCTTACAACAGACAGCGCTATTTCATCTTCTACGACACTTTTACTGCCAACAAACGATTTCAACGCCTCAACTGAATTTATAAAATCTTCATCGCTTTGCATTAAATTCTCCTATCTGATTCGGCCAGAAATTATTACATTGTTAGCTGTTTTAGTATCGCGATAGTGATGACTACAAAAAAACACGCGCCGACGAAAAACTTACGTCGACTTACGTTATACAATATTTTAGTACAAGGAATAGGAAAAATACCATGACTACCCAAATACCCAGAGGACCTCTACAAGGCGTCAAAGTTATTGACCTCACAACAGTGATGTTGGGTCCATTCTGCACTCAAATTTTGGGTGAAATGGGTGCGGACGTTATTAAAATCGAGACCCCGGAGGGCGATGTCAACCGGTGGACTGGAGCAGCTAGATCACCCGGGATGTCAACAGGACAACTCATCAAAGGGCGCAATAAAAAAAGTATTATTTTCAACCTAAAGGTCCCTGAGGCTCGAGCACCATTTGAGAAGTTGATAGAAACGGCAGATGTATTCGTCCATAATATAAGACCCAAAGCAGCCGCACGGTTACGTATAGACTACGATACAATTTCTAAACTTCGACCAGACATAATTTATGCTTCGGCAACGGGTTTTGGTGAAGATGGACCATATGCTGACAAGCCTGCCTATGACGATTTGATACAAGCCGCTTCAGGTATCGCAAGCCTATATGGGCGAGTGACTGGTAGCCCAAAATATGCTCCGAGCGTTATGGCGGATAAGACTACTGGACTGTTTTTGTCAAACTATATTGTGATGGCTCTCTTTCATCGTGAAAGAACAGGGGAGGGACAGAAACTCCATGTTCCAATGTATGAATCTTTTGCTTCTTTTGTTGTCAATGAACATCTTCAAGGACAAACATTTGTGCCGCCAACCGGACCTTCAGGTTATAGCCGTTTGTTAACGACTAATCGGCGACCTTATCAAACAAAGGACGGCTACATAAGCGTAGTTCCCTACACGCAAAAACATTGGAAGAATTTTTTCGAAGTAGCCGGTTCACCGCACTTGATTGACGACGAACGCTTCAAAAATCAGACTTTGAGAACGGAAAATATCGACGCTTTATACCAAATTGTATCAGACACTATTTTATCTAAAACAAGCCAAGAATGGTTGGTCATTCTTGAAGAAGTTGATATCCCCGCCGGTCCTGTCAATTCACCAGAGGACCTTCTTAACTGCCCTCACTTAACAGCTGTTAAAATGTTTCCAGAAGTTGATCATCCTACAGAAGGACGCATCCGACACATAAAAGTCCCTGTCAGCTTCTCAAAAACACCTGGGGGCCTTTATGAGCACGCAAAAGTTCTTGGCGAAAATACTGAGCAAATTCTTGCCGATTTAGGGTTATCCGATACGGATATCAGCGACTTATATGAATCTGGAGCCATCGGGGTGCCTACCAAACGATCATAGCTTATCTAGGTAAGGGAAAGTTAAGCATGCAAATTTACAGGAATATAACAAATATTCCATTGACGGAGATAAAGGACACGGTATCAACATATGAGAGCGCGGGTTAC
>CACHDV010000027.1 GCA_902578675.1 uncultured Alphaproteobacteria bacterium | reverse complement strand
CTAACTCATTGGAAACGCCAGGAAGGCCGAGAAGGCCTTTGGCTCTTGAAGAGAAAGCTATAAGTCCGTCAAAGCAAGTATAAAACAGCGTTGATAAACCAAAACGATCGCGGCCTAAACACAAGATATTTGTTTTAGTATCAAAAACCGCAAGACAAAAGCGGCCATTTATTTTTTCGAGTGTTTGTACTATTCCAATTTTTCTGATTGATAGTAGAACACGTTGTGCATCGGGGAGTTTTTTCTGAGGCGTGGAAAAATCGTCTGCGTTAAAGATTGAGCAGTCAATAACTATTTGTATTGACCCGAATTTGGCTGATGCTTGTTGGTTTTCTGTAAAGAAAAAACCATCCCTCACAATCTGCTTTGTCCCAAGAAGACGCGTAATCATAATAGCGTCCAAGCGAGGGGTTCCCTTATTGTTTCTTGGTATAAGTCCGGCTATACGGCTCATATTATATTCCGACCCAAAACCCACTGTATTAAAAATTTTCTAAATATTTTACTGTTCGTTATATAACGTGTTTTGATCGATCTTATCAAAAGGGTAAGTAGTTTTTCTTGATTTCTACTGCTATTGTTTAGAGTGATGATGGACTTTAGTATTTATATATATGCAATGTTATTTGGTGGCAGTAAACTTTTTATATAATGACTAGAAGTTTTGAAGAGATAGCTAGCGAGCTGCAAAAGGATAGGGTGCTGCTGGTTGGTGGTGCGGGATTCATTGGCCATAACTTAGCGGTTGGGCTTAGTAAGGCTGGTGTTTCCGTAATGGTACTCGATAATTTGATGGTTAATAGCCTTGTTGATAATGCATTTTATGATGAGGGTGACTTATTAAAACGTAAACTAAATCTCCATTTCCTTATGAGCCGCTTTGAAATCATGCGCAGTTATGGTGTCGAATTTCGCAATTGTGATGCTCGAAATTTTTCGGATATAGCAAATGTATTCAATGAATTTAAGCCGACCCGGGTTGTTCACTTAGCCGCTATCGCCAGTTCAGTGGAGGCAAGGAAGGATCCTGGAAAATGTTTTGATTTACAACTGTCCACTCTACGTAATGTTCTTGAACTTTGCAGACTAGATCAAAAAAACATGAAGACGTTGATGTTTTTGAGTTCGAGTACCGTGTACGGTGATTTTGATGATGCTTGGGTGGATGAAACCACTAGGCCGAGACCTAGGGGGATTTATGCTAATACCAAGTATATGGGAGAACGTTTAGTTCGAACTTACTGCCATACTTATGGTCTTGGAACATGTATCATAAGGCCTAGCGCACTCTATGGCGAGCGCTGTGTAAGTAGACGGGTAAGCCAAATTTTTATTGAAAATGCATTAACAGATAAACCGTTACTATTAGAGGGGGGTGGCTGCGGGAGGCTAGATTTCACATATATTGAGGATTTAATAGACGGGATGATCCGCGCACTAGCGTTACATGGTGGGCCAACTGCTTCAGACACTTTCAACCTAACTTATGGTAACGCAAGGAGTATATTGGAACTAGCAAATATCATTAAAGAAATAATTCCCGATGTCACGTTTGAATGCCGACCGAAGGCGGAAGATAAGCCTATTAGAGGAACTCTCAAGATGGATAAGGCAGAAGATAGACTGGGATTTCAGCCTAAATGGCCACTAGAGAAAGGTTATAAGAGATATTGTGAATGGTACGTTTCCGAGTGGGGAAAAGTTATCGGTTCAAGCGCATGAAGGTGGCTGCGATCATATTTTCGCGCATGGCTTCTTCCCGGTTGCCCGGTAAAGCTTTGAGACACATTGCCGGAGAACCACTAATTAAACGTGTTATAAACCGTGTCTCAAAAGTAAAGAAAGTATCAACAGTAGTGGTTGCAACTTCTGATAGTAAAAACGACGATAGACTTGTTGAGTATATTCAATCTCTAAATATAGAAGTGTTTAGAGGAGCCGCCCATGATGTTCTTAATAGAGCAGTATCTTGTGCTAGTTATTTAGGGGTGGATAACTTTATTAGGATAAATGGCGATAGTCCACTTATTGACCCAGAACTTCTGGAAAAAGGGATAGAGATGTGGAGAGAACCTAATCTCGATTTGATTTCAAATGTTTTCCCAAGGACGTACCCAGTTGGTATGAGCGTTGAGATTATAAAAACTGACTCATTAAAAAAAATATTGAGTTTAACTGTGGACAATTGTGATAGAGAGCACGTTACTCGTTTTTTTTACAGAAATCCTGAAAAATTTAGAATTTTAAATTTCGAGTCAGGCCGTTCTGAGTTAAGAGAGGTGAGGCTGGCAGTAGATACTGAAGAAGACCTAGAACGAATTGAATGGCTTTTTAAGGAATTTGGAGGACTTATAAATTTCGAGATGGCTGCCGAGAAATCCTTACTCTGGAGAAGAGTTGAATGAACTTTAAAATAATCAAACCAGTTAGAAAATTTGAAGTAGGTGATACAGGGCCAACCATCGAGCTATCACACGTAATGGATTTGATGCTTGAAGCAGACGAGCAGGTCACTCTGGTTGCGGAAGGAGGAAAAGAAGTTGATATATGCAAAAAAGACTGGGGTTACTATGCCACCCCATCTTTGAATAGTCGTTTACAGAGATTTGGTTATAGATGCTGTTTAGTTGATAGTGCCGGTAAAAAATTTGTCCACATAGTGGATCAAAATAAAATGCCAAGTTACCAAAACTATTTAGATCAACAAAAAATGACAATAGTGGCGTGGTTAGACAATGGTACCATCTCTAACAATCATGCGTAAGAACCATGTTGGATAGTTCAGAAAGTTTAAAAATAAGCTCAATGGAGCGACTGTGGAATACATCTTTTGCTCACCAAATAAAGCAAGGAGCATACAATACTGCTCCTGTCGAAGCCATTGTAAGGTCCGTTGCGCATCATTTCAGAGCCAAAGAATTTACTAAAGAGGATTGCAGAAAATTAAAATTTCTTGAGGTTGGATGCGGTGCAGGCGCTAATCTTGGCTGGCTGGCCGAGCAAGGTGTACGAATAAGTGGTATTGATATCTCCCAAGAAGCGTTGTCTCTTTGCCATAAAGTCCTTAAGCATAAAGGCTTAGCAAAAAATATAGACATTTTAACGCATGGAAGTGCTTCAGATATAGCCTGCCCCGACGAACACTTCGACGGTATCATTGAGTCTTGTGTTTTTCAGCATTTGCCGAGCGACCTAAGGGTCAAAGCATTTTCCGAAGTCGTGCGTCTTTTGAAACCGGGGGGATTATTTATTGGTCATATGCTAAATCGAAAACATACAACGTACAAAAAACAAGTAGATAAAATGAACCAAAAAGAACCCGGCACGCTTTTTTTGAATCGAGAAAATATAAAAGAAAAAATAAACCTTGAAGACATTGGCCTCACGCATTTTTTTACAAAAAGTGAGTATAAAAAACTCCTCAAAGGTTGTTCAATCATCAACCCTTGCGAAAGCGTTTACGAGCTGCCGAAGGTGGAAGCTAATCGAAGAGGTTATGACCATTATAAGCATGCGATGTGGATTGTTTATGCTGTTAAGTAATGATTTCACTAAACGATTGACCCTAATTGTTTAAGGCTTCCTTAAGGCTGAGTTTTGCGGAGCCAGGGCGCAAAGGTTTTTGTTGAGAGGGGTGCGGGGTCCAAGCTGTTCCCGTAAATATTTCAAAGGTGGCTTTTAACTTCCCCTTCCTATCTACAAAACGCTCCTGGTAGATTTGATTTGCTCGTAAAAAGAATGCTTTAGTAGCAGGGATACGGCTTCTTTCTATTAAGATGTTTGTTTCACCCATTCCCCTGAGGTCTCGCATCAATTCAAATATATTATTATAAGAGACAACCACTGTGTCAGTATCGGCTACCGGGAGTGCAAGTCCTCCACGTTGCATCAAATGGGCAAAATCTTGAAGTGTCGCAAACGGTGAAACTCTTGGGCTTATGCCTCCTTTCAATTCTAATTCGGCAGCGCTTAGTACCTCTCTGAGTTCAAATAAAGTTTGACCACCTAATATGGAAACTAAAAATAACGAATCAGGTTTTAATGTTTCTGTGATTTGCTTCAATACTCCAGGGAGATCATTTGCCCAGTGGCAAGAGAGACAGCTTACTACGGCATCCAGACTATTTGGTGCGAATGGCAGAAATTCCTCATCACATACCACCCTTGCTGCATGATTGACTGTGTCACCAATCATTTTTTCAGAAATATCTGCATGGATAAACTTTGGTGTTTTTAGCTCTTTAGGCCAGATTTTTTCCAACATTCCATTCCTGGCACCTAAATTTAAAACAAGCTCAAAGCTTCTGCTCAAATCTAGTAACCTATCGGTTAAACGTCCCAGCGCATTCCCTAGGAGAAAATCAAAATTTTGAAAAGACCCCGCTATTCTAGACCTATTTTTTGCTAGGAGCTTTCGATTAAAAATGACAGGGTGCGACATATAATTACGCCATGGATAGAATTAAAACAAAATGGATTGTGAACGAAGATATAGTAATTTTTGTTTATTTATCTAGATTTATTGTGTCTTGATGGTTTTTATAATTAAAGTGATCTGTGATTAGATAACGTATTTTAAATGTGTTAAATTTTATTAGGAGAAAGTGATGGCGAAAGTTGGTTTTATTGGCTTGGGGAATATGGGTGGGCCAATGGTGCGTAATCTTATTAAGGCCGGCCACTCGCTTAAGGTGTATGACCTTTCAGAAGACGCCATTAATTTTGCAGTGCAGGCAGGAGCTATGGCAACAAAATCTGTCAAAGAGGCTTCCAGTGAAGTTGACTTTGTAGTGACAATGGTCCCGGTCGGCTCGAATGTCAGAGAGATATTTCTTGAGGATGGTATCCTGGCAGCAGCAGCTCCCGGCACCGTCATGATAGATTCCTCAACAATAGATGTTGGATCAGCTCAAGCGGTCCACGAAGCTGCAAAATCAGCTGGCTTCAATATGATAGATGCACCAGTGTCAGGTGGTGTCATCGGTGCAGATGCTGGCACCCTCACCTTCATGTGCGGTGGAGACAAAGACAGCTTTGAAAAGGCCAAGCCGATATTACAAGGTATGGGGAAAAATATTGTACATTGCGGTTCCGGAGGTCTAGGTCAAGCGACCAAAATATGTAATAATATGTTAGCTGGAATTAACGCACTCGCAGCTGCAGAAGCTATGACAATGGGGGAACGTTTGGGTGTTTCCCCGGATATTTTGTATGAGGTTATTTCCACATCAACTGGTAGATCATACATTTTTGAAACGTCTAATCCAATGCCTGATGTATGCAGTACGTCGCCAGCTAACAATAAATTTAAACCTGGCTTTATGGCGAAATTAATGTTGAAAGATCTGCGGTTGTCACAAGCTGCGGCTCAAGATGCAAAAACGTCTACGCCGCTGGGGGCTGCAGCCACTGCAGCGTTTCAACAACTAATTGACAGTGGTTTTGGAGATTTAGACACTTCCAGCATAATCAAAGTAATTAAACCAGAGTCAAAGTAAAAAATTATTAAGGTAAAAAAATGACGTCACTATCGCATATAAAAGTGCTCGATTTAACCAGTCATCTGTCTGGGCCGTATTGTGCAATGATATTGGCTGATCATGGTGCCGATGTTGTTAAGATTGAAAGCCCAAATGGTGGGGACCAGTTGCGTAAAACACCTCCTTTCCAAGATGGAGAGAGTGCACCGTTTATGCTCTGGAATAGAAATAAAAGGTCTATGGTTATGGACCTCAAGAGCGCTGAAGATCATAAAACAGTTCTTAAAATGATAGAAGTCGCAGATGTTCTTATTGAAAACTTCAAGCCAGGCACCGCTAAACGATTAGGCATTGATTACGAGACAGTATCCGCTCTCAACTCAAAATTGATTTATTGCTCGATATCAGGTTTTGGCCAAACTGGCCCTTACTCCCCACGAGGTGGCTTTGACTTAATTGCTTGCGGAATGTCCGGGCTAATGTCCATCAACGGTCCTCCAGAGGGTCCTCCTTATAGAATTCCAATGCCTGTTTCTGATGTTTGTGGCGGTATGAACGGCGCTATTGGCATTTTGATGGCTCTCGTAGCGAGAGACCAAACTGGTTTTGGGCAACATGTTGACACTAGCCTGTTTGAGGCGGGTATTTCCTTAGGTGTGTATGAAGCAGCTAATGTATTTGCTACTGGGCAGGTGCCGGAGAGGCTTGGCCAAGCCCACCGTGGAAGCGCGCCGTACCAATTGTTCACAACTTCAGATGGTTTTATGACGATTGGCGGAGCCCAAGACAGTTTTTGGAGAGGTACGTGCAAAATATTAGGTTGTGAACATCTTCTCAATGATGAAAGATTTACCTCCAAGGCGGACCGTGTTGAAAATAATGCGCAGTTGGTCGAAGAGTTAGGGAAATATTTTATTCAATGCACAACCAAGGAATTGTGCGAAGCTTTTGAAGCTGAAGGAATCCCCGCTGGCCCAGTAATGAACCACGTCGAAGTTTTTAATGATCCTCAAACATTACACAGAGAAATGGTGGTAGAAACCCAGCATTCTAAACTTGGCAAAACCAAAACTATCGGAGTACCGGTAAAACTCTCACAGACCCCAGCCAGTATAAGGAAAGGAGCGCCATTACTTGGTGAACATAACCAAGAAGTATTATTAGACTGGTTAAAATGATCGAATAGATTGTTCATTTGTTGTGAAAAGCTATTTATACTAAATAAATGTCTCGTTTCTGGTGGAGCATATCGTGGCGATAGTAGAGATTTATAGTTCAGTGTGGTGTCCTTTCTGTTACCGAGCAAAACGATTGTTGGAACAGAAGGGAGTTGACTATAAAGAAATAGAAGTTAGCGACAATCCAAACCTAAAAAGCGAAATGCTTAGCCGATCTGATGGCAGGTATACGGTGCCGCAGATTTTTATTGATGGCGAAGGAATTGGTGGATCTGATGAGTTAGTAGCCCTTGATCAAAACGGGAAACTGGATGCCATGCTTGGTCTAGACGATTGAAGACGGCGAACGCAATGTCAAACTTAAGGGTTGCATGTATTCAAACAAATTCAAAACCAGATCCTAATATAAATATAAAAGAAGTTAGTTCCCTTATTTGTAAAGCAAAATCAGATGGTGCTGAGTTAATAACGACCCCTGAGGTTGTCGGTATGTTGGAACCTAACAGAGAAAAAGCCTTATATAAAGCGCAAGCAGAAAATGACCACAGCGTTTTAAGAGAATTTCGAAATTTATCGAAGGAGTTATCTATTTGGCTACTTATTGGATCGATCTCTATCAAACTCTCTGACAGCAAGCTTGCTAATAGAAGTTTTCTAATCAACCCAGATGGCCAAATAATTGCGCGGTATACAAAGATCCATATGTTCGACGTTGAAGTTAATGACGGAAGTACATACCGGGAGTCTGCAACCTATCAGCCAGGCACTTCAGCCTGCCTCGCTAAAACACCATGGGGGTTGGTAGGATTGACGATTTGTTACGACATTCGATTCCCCGCACTTTATCGAGACCTTGCAAAGGCTGGCGCCAGAATAATTTTCATTCCATCCGCGTTTACAGAAGTTACTGGAGAAGCCCACTGGCACGTTTTGCAACGGGCTAGGGCAATCGAAAATGGCTGCTTTGTAGTATCTGCAGCTCAAACAGGAATACATGAGCAGGAACGAAAAACCTTCGGACACTCAATAATTATTGATCCATGGGGCAACGTTCTGGCAGATGCTGATAAAGGTGTTGGCTTTATCATAGCTGACTTAGATCTGAATTTAGTCAACGAGGCTAGAAATAAAATTCCATCGCTAAGGCATGATAGAGATTATAGTAAATCGTTTCCAGCATTCTAAATTAACTTCCCAGCATGCATCTCCAGAAACTTTTTCCTTCTATTATTTAAAAGTTGATCTCTGCTTTGGCGACATAAATTCGCCAGGCTCGTCTCTATAGCTTTTTCGAGATTATCCATAGTGATGGAATGATCGCGATGCGCTGCTCCTAGCGGTTCTTCAATGATATTATCGATAATGCGAAGAGCATGAAGATCTTGTGCGGTTAACTTTAAGGCATTTGCAGCCTCTACAGCATGGTTGCTGCTTCGCCAAAGTATTGAAGCACAACCCTCAGGTGAAATAACCGAATAAATAGCATGTTCCAGCATTAGTACCTGATTCGCAGTTGCTAGTGCTACTGCGCCGCCCGACCCGCCCTCTCCAAGTATGACAGCAATCGACGGCACGCTTATACTTAAACTTGTTTCTATTGTTCTGGCAATTGCTTCTGCCTGACCTCGTTCTTCGGCTCCAATGCCCGGGTAGGCACCGGCTGTATCAATAAAAGTCAGAACGGGAAGGTTGAATCGATTAGCTATATCCATCAGACGTTGCGCCTTTCTATAGCCTTCTGGCTTTGCCATTCCGAAGTTTGATTCAATCCTTTCTTCAGTGCTGTCGCCTTTTTCTGTGCCTATTATAACTACCGATTGGCCCTTGAACTTCCCAATGCCGGCGACGACAGCTTTATCTTCACCAAAGTAACGATCCCCTGATAAAGGAATAAAGTCAGAGAATAAACTTTTGCGTACATCTTTGAAGTGCGGTCTGTTGGGATGCCGTGCAACCTGGACTTTTTGCCATGGAGAAAGCTTTTTATAGGTAGCCTTTAATTGCTGGTTTGCTTTTTTCTGAAGACGGGTTATTTCGGCGGCTATATTTAAATCACCGCCATCCGACAAATGTCGTAGCTCCTCAATTTTGCCTTCTAATTCGGCAATTTGTTTTTCGAATTCTAGAAACACTTATAATTAACCCTAGGATAAAGACGGTTTTGTTGCCATGGTTATTTTTCTTTATACGTTAAAAGATTCTTAAAAAAAATCTTAAAAGTCCTTTTTAGACATTGGATGAAAAGAAGAAACTACCGCATGCAATCTTTCTTTTTGAACGTGTGTATAAATTTGTGTAGTAGAAATATCCGAGTGGCCTAGCATTTTTTGCAGACTTCTTAAGTCTGCACCGCGGTTTAAAAGGTGTGACGCAAAAGCGTGCCGTAAAACGTGGGGAGATATTACGGTTGGATCTAAACCAGCTTGCATGGCGAGTTCTTTGAGAAGTTGACCAAGTCTTCGGCGCGTTAAATGTCCTTGTTTAGAACGTGACGGAAACAAAAAGTTGGATGTTTTATTTCCCTTTAAAAAATTGCTTCTGACCTTCTCATAAGCAACGATGGCATTCATTGCAGAAGATGTTAAAGGTACTAGACGCTCTTTACCACCCTTTCCTAAAATCAATAATGTTTCGGATGTATAACTTAGAGAATCAATTGGAAGGCTTACCAACTCAGTTACTCTAAGACCGGACGCATAAGCAATTTCAAGTAGGCAGGTCAGTCGTATCGCTTCGGCGGTTTGTGACTTGTGGGCGGCTTTGAGTAGAGCTTCGACATCATCTTCAGATATCACTTTTGGTAGGGGCCGTGATACCTTTGGACCATCAACATTTAGAGCCGGGTTATCCAAGCGAACGCTTTCACTTTGTAAGAACTTAAAAAACTGTCGCAGCACTGACAGGTTTCTGGAGATGGTGGGGTTATTTGCTCCAGCTTCACTGCGGTGTTGTAAATAACGCCTTATATCATCGGTCGTCGCAGCTTCAAGACTTGTCTCAGCCCCACTCAGGAATTTATCGAAATTGGTAATATCATTTAGGTAAGATACGCATGTATTGTGAGATGCTCCTCGTTCAGCGATCAGCATTTCTAAAAATTGTTCAACGTTTTTTCCTCTATAATTCCTCATACATTTAAGAGCCCAAATAGCTTACCAAATTTGGTGATTTTTTTTAATTAAAACTTGGAAAGCTAAGCCTCTAGCCTGTTGCTTGAGGCCTAGATCATTGAGAGTTGAAATAATAAATAGCAAGCTTTCGTCTAGAAATTCGGATGCTTTTAAACTGCCAGCAGATAGTAATAAAGTCGCTGCAGCCTCCGCAGTGCGCTTTGCCTCCAACGCTTGTTCTATTGCCTGTTTGTTGGCGAATAAGCTATAACCGTGCTCGACGCGCACCTCGTTTCCAGCTAATTCAGTCCATCTCGCATGTGGAATTTTAGCTCCAAAAATCTCTAAGATATGGTATGTCAGATTTATATAATTTTTTCCTCGCTGAGGGTTTTCAGCCAGTAAGTTTTGTGCCCAACCTTCTAATTGTTGTTCATCTAATTCGATTGACCTATCTTCATTTAACAGCCAAAAAACTGGCCATAGTCTTGACCAAGTGATTGGGCTTTGTCTGTTTGGTACGTCTTCTTTTTGCGCTATCTCTAACCAGAGTTGTGCAGTTGTAAAATCTCGGTTAATCATGTTTATCATAGCGGCCTTGCATGCAAACCAATCTAACTCGGAGGCAGGTGCAATTTCCTTTAGAAGTTTTTGATAAAGTTCGGCCATCTCAGAAATAGTCCCGTCTTGTATCGAAAAATCTATTGCCTTATGAATTGCTTGAGCTTTTCCAAAATCAGTTTCTTGGGAAAGTACCAATCGATACAAAAGTGCGTTGGGGATTTGTGTAGCGCCCTCACTCGCCAATGTCACTGCCGTCGCAATATCTTTTTGGGGTAGGTCAGCCGTTTCATAGAGTTTTGATAACGCTTCTACCTCAATTAACCCTAACAGAAAAGAGTGATGAGCAAGCCTCAATCTATCCTTCTGTTGGATTGATGGGGAATGGATATAGATTCCGTGTAACCAAGGTGGTAAGGCATTTAAGTTTAACATAGGTAGGGTTTGCTGGCTAAACCTTAGCATCGCAACACCTCTTGGAGTCAGTTCTACTATTTCTTCACTTGATGGCGCGTCTTCTTCGCCGATAATAACACTAATAAGTGAAATGAACTTATCATCTTCTTTGTTCTTGGTTTCAGACAGCAGCTGAATTCCAAAATCAACACTATCTCGAAGGTCATCGATTGCGTCACAAAAAATAAGATTTTTCTGCCAAAACTTTTCCTGAGATTTATCAAACCAATACTTTGTAAGCTCGCACGCTTTGTCCAGATTATTGTTCAGAAAAAAAACGTTAACCGAAAGTTGTGCCAACTCTTCATCATCATGCGACTGCGGAATATTTTGCTGTATTTGCGCGAAGTAATCTAACTTGCCCCATTGAAAAAGATTCTGCTGCCGAAGCTTCAAAATAATATTCTTGTTTTCATTTTTGTCATGAATAGGGGTGCGGGCTCGGGTAAGTAAAAGCCGCTTTTGTAGATTTTGTAAGCTTCTAGAATATATTTTAGAAGGCAAGTTTTTCAATAACGATACCGCTTTTGGATGAGCTGTTCCATTCCACATATTTTTATCAAATCCGCCGGTTTCGATATTCAAAATTCCAGTGGTTTCTAAATTTAAGGCTTCTAATCTGTTAGTCTGAACGACTACGCCTTCTGAATGAGAACTCTTAGTAGAGCTTTTAATTTCTGATCCTTGTTGGGGCAATTTTTTATCGAGTTGGAATGTTCTTTGTGCTTTAGGTAAAAGCGATACAGGGCTTTGTTGTGCGGCCACATCTGTTGCGATGTGAACGATTATGCAAATGAATAAAAATAAATTGACGTTAGCGAAGAGGCTTGTCATTTGATATGTCTCTTTCTACAAAACTTGACGGTGCTGGTATGTCCCATGTTGAGAGCATGGTAATGGCTGTGCCAATCGCTATAATTACTAGAACGAAGGTAATCAGGGCTACTTTCATGATAAATATCCAGGATTGTAAAGCAGTAGGGACCTATCTGCTTTCACCTATAGCACTAAGAGAAATATGTTTCATTCTTTATCTATAACTTGTTGCCAACTTAAAAACACTGATAAAATAGAGTTGAGCTGGGAATTATGACCATTGTATGGCGACAGTCTGAAAATTAGTTTGATCTGAATCTACTAAAAATGAAAAAGTGGTTTGAATGAAAACAGAGAAACTTAGTAACAAACGTAATCATGCGCCAAAAAAGACAATTGTTTTGGTAGGTATAATGGGAGCGGGTAAAAGCACCGTAGGAAAAATTTTGGCAGATCGACTTGGAATGCAGTTCATCGACGCCGACCAGGAAATAGAACATGCGGCAGGATGTACAATCACAGATTTCTTTGAGAAATATGGTGAGGTAGAGTTCAGAAAAGGTGAAGAACGGGTCATTTCAAGAATTTTAGCGGGGAAGCCTTGTGTTCTAGCTACTGGTGGGGGGGGCTTTTATGTCCGAAGCAACTAGGTCGTTAATAAAAAAAATAGCTACATCAGTATGGTTGCGTGTAAGTTTCGAAGTATTAGCAAAGCGGTTAGAAAAAAGGTCTGATAGACCACTTTTGCAAACAGCTGATCCGGAACGAACTTTAAAAGCACTCATAAAAAAGCGCTATCCTATATATAATGATGCGGATTTTATAGTAGATGCGGAAAATGATGGGGTCGACATTACAGTTTCAAAAGTGGTTGAATGTTTGGGCGATTATTGTTACTCGAAACAGTCGGTGTAGTCGTGAACGAACACAATAAATTGAGAATTAATCTTAAAGAAAATTCCTACGATATTATTATTGAGCATGGTTTGCTTTCGAACTTGGGCGCTCTTATCTCTGAGAAATTTGGTAAACCAAAAATATTCATCGTTACAGATAACAACATTTCAGTTCATTGGTTAGAACAAACGATAGAGTCCTTTTCAGCGCAAGGTGTATCCCCAAAAGTATTAGAAGTTCCAGTAGGAGAGAGTACAAAAAGTTTTATCAATTTAGAAAAAATAATTGATCAGCTGCTTGAATCCAAAGTTGACAGGAACTCTTTATTGATAGCTTTGGGAGGTGGAGTCATAGGTGATTTAACCGGTTTTGCGGGGGCTGTGACTTTGAGAGGCATAAAGGTTATTCAAGTGCCGACAACACTACTTTCTCAGGTGGATAGTTCGGTTGGTGGAAAAACAGGCATCAATGTTCGGCAGGGGAAAAATCTTGTTGGAAGTTTTTACCAACCAAGCTTGGTTGCAGTTGATACTCAGGTGCTCAAAACGTTACCGCAGCGTCAGCTTTTTGCTGGTTATGCTGAGGTGGTTAAATATGGGCTTATAAAAGATTGCTCATTTTTTGAATGGTTGGAGTTGAATGGAAAAAAGGTTTTAGAGGGAGACAAGCTGGCACAACAATTTGCTATTTTTACTAGTTGTCGGATAAAGGCAGAAATAGTTGAAGCAGATGAAAAGGAGCAAAATCTGCGAGCCATTTTGAATTTTGGTCACACCTTCGGGCATGCCCTCGAAGTGGAAGCTGGATATGATGGAAATTTGCTTCATGGTGAGGCAGTTTCAATTGGCATGGTTATGGCTATAGAATTATCAAAAAATTTGGGCCACTTGTCAGGACAGGATGCGGGGCGAGCGATTGAGTATATAAGGAGTATCGGCCTACCTACAAACATAAATAGTATTGAGGGGTCCACTTCATGGAATCCTGATGGGCTAATTCAACATATGCAACATGACAAAAAAGTGTCAAATGGCCAGCTGAGATTTGTGCTTATAAAGGGTATCGGCGAAGCTTACCTAACCGCGGATGTAGAAAAAAAACAAGTCTATAATGTAATCGAAAAGTCGCTGTCAGGGGATCTTTAACAAAACAAAATTCTAAAGTGAATTTTAGAAGGTCGTTATCAAATATGTTTGAAATTTTCCATATTGCGCAATCATTAATAGCTAATATTACCGCCATAATAGCTCTGCTCTTTCTATCGGCCTTTTTCTCTGGGTCCGAAACGGCGTTAACAGCTGCTTCGCAGGCAAGACTACATCAGTTGTCACTTCGTGGAAATCGCAGGGCCAGCACAGTTTTAAGACTTCGCCGGAGAAATGATACGCTGATTGGAACAATCTTAATTGGAAATAATATAACCAACATAGCGGCATCTGCTCTCGCAACAAGTGTCTTAATTAGTTTGTTCGATGATGCAGGTGTAGCTTATGCGATGGTAGGTATGACAGTATTAGTTGTCATTTTCGCTGAGGTTTTACCGAAAACGTTTGCAATAAATAACGCAGATAGATCTGCACTTGCCGTGGGGCCTGCTATTAGAGTTTTTGTTTGGTTGTTCCAGCCTCTGAGTATAGCAACAAGGTTTGTAGTAAATTTTCTATTAAGGATGTTTGGCATCAAGGGCCTTTCTTCATTGGAACAACAGGAGCGTGAAGAAGAGTTGCGGGGGCTGATAGAATTGCATACAGGACCTGGACCAGATGTGAGTGAAGAAAGGGCTATGCTCCGGAGCATTTTAGATCTTGGAGAGGTAACTGTTGAGGAAATCATGACTCATCGAAGTAGTGTTTCCATGATTAACGCGGATCTCCCTCTGGAAGAAATACTTGACGAGCTATTGGAGAGTCCGTTTACAAGATTACCACTATATAGGGGGGATCCGGATGAAATCATCGGAATTCTCCACGGAAAAGCTCTTTTGCGTGCTATACGAGGTTTTCCTGGCGAAAATATGGCCGATCTGGATATTGTTGAAGTAGCTAATGAACCTTGGTTCATACCAGAGTCGTCCAATCTTTTGGACCAATTGCAGGCATTTCGTGCAAGGAAGGAACATTTTGCTGTCGTGGTGGACGAATATGGAACCTTGCAAGGCGTCGTCACCTTGGAAGATATTTTGGAAGAGATAGTCGGTAATATAGATGACGAAAACGATGTTTCGGTTTCCGGTGTTCGTCCCCAGCCAGACGGTTCCTTCTTAATAAATGGGTCAGTTACTTTACGTGATTTGAACAGAGATTATGAATGGAATCTACCAGATGAAGAGGCATCTACAATCGCGGGTCTAATACTCCACGAAGCTCGGATAATACCGGATGTAGGCCAAGAGTTTATATTTTACAGTTTTCGATTTAGGATTTTGCGCAAACATAGGAACCAGATAACGCAATTGCGAGTCTGGCCCCGGCCAAAACAGATTTCTGGTTCGTATGACGAGGTGACAACAGATCAAGTGAAACCCTGAATTAGTTAGTCAACTTCGATACTTAACGCATGTACAGGGCCTTCCAACTCTTCTTTTAGAATTCTATAGATTACGCGTTGTTTTTCTAATCGACTTTTTCCCGAAAGTTTTGGAGAAGAAACACATAGGCGGAAATGTGTCTCTCCTTCCGGCCTAGCACCTACATGTCCTGAATGTAGGTGTGATTCGTCAATAAGCTCAAATCGCGTTGGGGTTAATTCTTGCAGGATCTTATCTTCAATCTTTTTAGCTACTTTCATTAAGGTTTTCCTATCGCACATTATTGCCTATATAATAAAAAGCTTAAAATATGATTCAACGCACTCCCAATTACTCATACAACACGCGTAATCAATCATAAAGACAGGATAACGTGATTAATTCTAATAAAACACGGCGTAATGAAGAAGCATTGCGAGTAGACACGCCAGATAAACAAAGCAGGGAAAATGAATGTGATTTTCCTAACTGTTGCCGGGACGGTTTGTACAAGGCACCAAAAGGCCCGAAACAATTGAGAGATTATTATTACTTTTGTTTAGAGCATGTTCGAGATTATAACCGATCATGGAACTTCAATGAGGGACTTAATGAAGAAGAATTGGAACAGATGATACGCCGCTCAACTACCTGGGAGCGCCCAAGCTGGCCTTTTGGTGCAAGGCAAGCTGGATTTTCGTCTTTATTGAATAATGAAATCAGAGATGTATTTGGCTTATTCGAAGATAACGACATACAATATAAAAGAAGCGATGATAGTAGAGGATCTTATTCTATTTATGCAAAGTTGGACGCTCAACAGTTGAACGCGTTATCTGTAATGGAACTGGAGCTTCCAATTGAATTAGAGGAACTGAAATCAAAATACAAAGATCTAGTTAAACTCAACCACCCAGACCGGAATGGGGGTGACAAAGAATCAGAAGAAAGGTTGAAAATAATTAACCAGGCGTATACGACATTAAAACAATATTTGAAAAATCTCTAGTTTTGCCATTTGGCACAGAAAAATTCACACATTAACATAACTAAGTCGGAATAAATAAATGTCGGAAAAAGATAACAACGAACGAAAAAAAGCCCATCATATTGAGGCACCAGATATAGAACTCTCCGTTCGCGAGACATTTGGGATAGACATTGATCTCAAAGTTCCCGCTTTTAGTGAGGCCAGTGAATACGTTCCGGCAGTAGACGAAACCTATCTCTTTGATAGAGATACAACTTTAGCGATATTAGCGGGCTTTTCGCATAATAGAAGGGTAATGATACAAGGTTATCATGGGACGGGAAAATCGACACATATCGAGCAAGTAGCTGCTAAATTGAACTGGCCCTGTATCAGAGTTAATTTGGACAGCCATATAAGTCGGATCGATTTGATAGGTAAAGACGCGATCGTTCTGAGGGACAGCAAACAAGTTACAGAGTTTCGGGAAGGTATACTTCCTTGGTCACTGCAGAATCCAACGGCCTTAGTCTTTGACGAATATGATGCAGGTCGCGCAGACGTAATGTTTGTTATTCAGCGGGTGCTTGAACAGGATGGACGAATGACACTGCTCGATACAAACAAAGTAATTACTCCTAACCCAAATTTTAGACTATTCGCAACCGCTAATACAGTTGGACTTGGCGATACAACGGGTCTTTATCATGGAACGCAACAGATCAACCAAGGCCAAATGGATAGATGGAATATTGTGACAACGCTGAACTATTTAAGTCATGAAGCAGAATGTGGAATAATTCTCTCGAAATCGCCTGACTACGATTCGACCGATGGTAAAAGTCAGATAGACTCGATGGTAGCTTTGGCGGACCTAACAAGACAGGGATTTATGGCAGGTGATATATCGACGGTTATGTCTCCCAGAACAGTGATTACCTGGGCTGAAAACGCACGCATATTTAATGGTGACATAGCATTTGCCTTTAGACTGAGTTTTCTCAACAAATGCGATGAGGTAGAACGTCCGACGGTAAGTGAATATTATCAAAGATGCTTTGGTGAAGAACTACCAGATAGTAGTCTGTCTGAGGTCACAGCGACATAAAAAAGGCTGGAGTTTTTGATGGTAGGTTCACCAAATGACGATGATCATCCTGTAGAGGTCTTCAAACGATCAACCGCAGCATGTGTTCGAGCGATGTCGGGAGAACGAGAGGTTGAGGTAAGCTATGGTGCGGAAACGCCCAGCGTAGCCGGTGAACGAGTCAGGTTACCATTGCCTCCAAGGGACCTCGATCCAAAGGAAATAGCTAAAGTTAGAGGTGAAGCTGATAGCATATCCCTAAAAAAGCGTTACCATGACTCAACAATTCATGCCTCTAGGATGCCATCCAATCAAGCAGCACGGGAAATTTTTGATGCTGTAGAGCAAGCTCGAGTTGAAGCGATTGGAGCCAGGCGTATGGCTGGTGTGGCCCAAAACCTAGAAGAAGCATTAGATGATAGATATCGCCGGCGGGGTTTTGAGCGAATAAGCAATAAAGATGATGCAGCTCTTACAGATGTTATACACTTATTAGCTCGGGAAGTTTTAACAGGTCAGGCCCCACCTCCATCAACCCGTCGGGTCGTTGACCTTTGGCGCCCCTGGGTTAGCTCGAAAATTGGATCGACTCTTAAAGAGTTGGAGTCTTTTGTTGGCGATCAACGCGCTTATGCGGAACATGCCCACCAACTAATCTCTGACTTAGATCTTGAAATTGGCGAGGAGGGTTTGCCAGACGAAGACTCAAGTGAAAGCCAGGATGAAAGTGAGGGAGGCGAGTCTGATGAAATGAACGACACTGGTACCAGTGGTGCTAGTGAGGATGGAGAAGACTCCGAGATGATACCATCGGAGATGGAGGCTGGTGATGAGTCTGCTGATGGTGATGACGGGGAAGATATGGATATGGAGCCCGGTGGAGGCGACGAAGAACCAGCAAACCCTGGTAATCCGCCAATGTTCCATAACTCCGAAAACAGCGATACATCTATCTACAAAGCTTATACTACAGATAATGATGAAATTATCCCAGCGGCAGAACTGTGCGACTCAGAAGAGTTAACCAGACTAAGAGCGTTGTTGGATCAGCAGCTGAACCACCTGCAAGGCCTTATAGGTAAATTAGCTAATAGGCTGCAGCGAAAATTGCTAGCACAGCAGAACCGTTCTTGGTTGTTTGACTTGGAAGAAGGAATTTTAGATGCTGGTCGGCTTTCAAGAGTGGTGACGGCACCCTTATATCCCCTTTCCTATAAAATAGAAAAAGATACGGAGTTCAGGGATACGGTTGTTTCCTTATTAATAGATAATTCAGGGTCGATGCGAGGACGTCCAATTACGATCGCCGCAATGAGTGCAGATATTTTAGCTAGAACTCTGGAACGATGCGGGGTGAAAGTAGAGATACTTGGATTCACAACTAAGCAATGGAAAGGTGGTACTGCCAGAGAGAAATGGATACAAAATGGCAAACCTCAAAATCCAGGTCGACTGAACGACTTGAGGCATATTGTTTACAAGTCGGCAGATTCTCCATGGAGACATGCTAGAAAGTCACTTGGTTTAATGTTGAGGGAAGGTATACTCAAAGAGAACATTGATGGCGAGGCATTAATTTGGGCACATCAAAGGCTCTTAGCGCGCCCCGAAGAAAGACGTATACTGATGGTTATTTCGGATGGAGCACCTGTTGATGATTCTACTTTATCGGTCAACCCAGGAAATTATTTAGAAAAACATCTTAGAGACACAATACAATATATAGAAAGCCGATCTCCTGTTGAACTAGTAGCGATCGGCATAGGCCATGACGTTACACGTTACTACCGTAGGGCCGTCACTATCGTTGATGTGGAGCAGCTCGGCGGCACAATGATGGATCAACTTGCTGATCTCTTTGACGAAGACGATGGAAGTAATAAGAGGTCGGGATCGAGAAGCAGAAAATAAGGTTTCCAACCAAGGCCGCCGCTAGTATTAAAACCGACGATTAGGTTTTTTTATCGATGGCTGCATTCAATAGAATCACTGGCAGCATACCAGCTAGGACTATCGTTAAGGCAGCTGGAGCACATTCCGCTAAAAGCTCGTCGGACGCGTACTGGTATACAAATGTTGCTAACGTTTCAAAATTAAATGGACGGAGTATCAAGGTTGCGGGTAATTCCTTCATAGTGTCAACGAAAACTAGAATAGAGCCCGCTATTAACGCGGGTCTTAAAAGAGGGATATGGATTCGACATAAGGTTGAAAAAGGACCATTCCCAAGGGTTCTAGAGGCCATATCCATATTGGGTGTTATTTTTTCGAGGCCACTCTCGACGGATCCAACGCTAATAGCCAGAAAACGAATAGTGTAAGCAAAGAAAAGAGCAACGACCCCGCCGCTTAAGAAGAAAGATTGAGCCGATAAAGAAAAGTGGTCGGATAGTAGAATTATAATTTCGTTCATCGCGCCAAAAGAAATGATCAAACCAATAGCGAGTGCTGCTCCTGGTATGGCATAACCAATTGTAGAGATTCGGGTTGCTAGTTTCACGCTCCAATGTGAACTTAATCTTTGGCTGTAACCGATAAAAATTCCAAGCATCATGCATAATACTGCGCTGCCGGCAGCAAGGAACAATGTGTTTCCAGTATATGCCAAATAATCGGCATATTTGAATAAATCAAAACTGTATGAGGAGTATATAGCTAGTATAATCGCTGGGAGTAAAAAGCCGAAAAGTATGGGGAGCCCGCAGCAAATAATAGCTAGTGCTGATCTCCAACCTTTGAGTTCAAACCTTACAGTGCTATTCATTCGAGAACTAGTATTTATTTTTTGTTTTTTGCGAGATGTTCTTTCAAGCCATACCAGCAAAATGATAAAAGTTAAAAGTACCAGAGCAATTTGTGCCGCTCCACTCTGATTTTCCATCCCAAACCAAACATCAAAAATTCCAGTTGTCAGAGTTCTTACGGCAAAATAATCAACGGTTCCAAAATCACTAAGAGTTTCCATTGAAGCAAGGGTTACTCCAACAACAATTGCGGGGCGAGCAAGTGGGAGTGATACCGAAAAAAACACTTTTATTGGACCGTGCCCCAGCATGCGTCCCGCCTCTAACAGGGAAGGGGCCTGCGCGGAAAAGGCAGCTCTTGCCAATGCATAAACATATGGATAAAGAACCAAGCTTAATAGAACTATTGCTCCTCCATGACTTCGAATTTCTGGAAACCAATATTCGTTTCTATTTTCCCAGGAAAATATCAGTCTAAGTGCAGTTTGCAGTGGCCCAGAATATTCTAAAAAGTCTGTATACACGTAGGCCATTACATACGCTGGCATGGCCAATGGTAAAATTAGCATCCATCCAAAAACTTTATGACCCGGGAAGCGACAGTTTGCGATTAACCACGCTGTACATGTACCAACAAGAGTTACACCCAG
>CACHDV010000026.1 GCA_902578675.1 uncultured Alphaproteobacteria bacterium | reverse complement strand
GGCTCCCACATTTTTAACGGCGCTAGTTTTCCTAGTTCTTTAACCGTTTGATCGCTAAACCGTGGATCATATATAATTTTGTCTAACGTGCTAACGTCTGTTCTTGGGTGCGCCAAAGCAGACTGTAGTGTCATGGAAAATTTTTCAATATATAAAGCTATTTGAAACACAGAAGGGAGTATCTTTCTCCCTCCAGACGCTCCAAGACAAAGAAACGGTTGCCCATTCTTAAGAGCGATGACAGGACACATATTTGAAAGAGGTTTTTTTGCGGGGGCAACCGAGTTTGGCTTTCCTTGTCGCGGATCAAACCAATTGATACCATTATTCATGAGAATACCTGTGGACGGTGATATAAATCGCGAACCAAATCTCGATAGTAGCGTCGTTGTCATTGCAACCATATTTCCATCTGCGTCCAGTGTATTAATATGAGTTGTGCAACTTCTATCACCGAAATCACCCGCATGCCCCATCGTATTTAAACGATGTTGATAGGCTTCAATTAATGCTTCGGCAATCGCAAAATGTTTTTCAGCCTCCAACTTAGTATATTCAAATTCTGGCAATCTGGACAGAGCATCGGCAAATGTCGGGCCCGCCGAATAGTTTGGCTCTAAATTAAATGAAAGACCATCATACAAGGAAATTAAAGGGTCTTTGATGGTTGCCGCATAATTCTGAAAATCTTCTATCGACAGTCTACCGCCAGCAGCTCGAACATCGTCTACTATATCTTTTGCTAGTTCGCCTTTATAAAAGTACTCGGCACCATTATCACTCAGCAATTGAAATGTAGATGCTAACTTTCCTAATTTTAGGAAATCATCATTCAAATCTTGTGGCACAATTGGAACCGTTTCATTTGGCAGCCAAACTTTTGCCGAATCATTGTAGTGTTTAAGAAGCTGTGCCTCTGCAGCGACATTCAATGTTGTCCACCACGTTTTTCGGTGACCTCTTTCCGCAAGCTTAATTATCGGGTCTAAAAGTTCAGACCAGCTCCTGCGCCCGTATTGATCGATAGCTAATGAGTAACCTGCTACCGAACCTGGAACAGCTATTGATCTAGCGCCATGTATATTGGTGTCGTTTTCAACCGCTGGCCAACCAAACAAATCGCCTCCTGCTTCTCCGCTGAGAGGGTAATCTGAAACCTGGAGTTGCAAAGGTGATATCATTCCAAAGTCTACTACTTTGACCACGTTCTGTTTTGCTAAATAAACAATCATAAACCCGCCACCTCCTAAACCACTCATCCATGGTTCTGTGACGCAGAGGGCTAGAGCTGTCGCAACCGCGGCATCAACTGCATTACCTCCCTCCAATAAGACCTGTTTTCCAATATTTGCCGCCTCAATTTCTTGCGCTACGACGATCCCATTTTTACCAGTTACCGCGTTTTTTGAGACATCCCATGTTTCGTAGTCTGCCCGCGATTGCAAATTAAGATCCATATCCTATACCCATTTTCCATATAATTACTTTATAACCACCATCGCACGCGTTATCTTCTTAGTCGTACCGATATAACCTTTTATAAATAGATAATGTTTTTAGATAATTTAAAACCTTTTTTTGTCGTTCTATTGCTTGTTAGCGGCAGTATTCCTTTGTCCGCGCAAGAAAAAGAGAAAGAAAGCATCTCTGAGACTAGTGATAAATCTGCCACATCCCAGCCTATTGAAAAGTTGAAGTTTGATAAAAAGTCTGCCGACGTATCGGAGGAGCAATGCCCAAAAATCCGGGAGGGAAGTTCAACAGTTGAGAAAATTGCTGGTCTAAAAGGCGCAATGTCTGTTCGTAATCTCACTTTCAAATACTTTGATAAGCCGTTATTCAGTCTTACAGACTACGACTACGAACATATGAAGGCATTGAAACCAATTTGCGATAATTCATCTGAAGAAATAGCGGGACTGATTTTTGACAACCTTAAGGAGAAAGTTGAAGAAGCAAAGGATACTCGCAACAATACCGTTGATTGGATTAAAAAAACATCCAAACAATTAAAGGGGTTACCACTGGGTGGGTCAAGTGTAAAGGTCATTCACAATGCATGGAAAGAGATGGAAAATAGAAGTCAGGAGATGCTTTTAACTGATCTCCACTACATGGCGAACCTCCTAGATAGTCTGCTAAAAAAGCACTATAAACCAGCCAATACCCGCGGAGCTAAATTCACTTCGCCCTTTGTTCCCCCGAACACAGACTATAAAACACAAAGATAATTTGCTTTTAGCGTCCAAATCAACTTGTTCGTTGCCCGCCCCTTAAATATGGAAAATTCACCGCTTCAACATGACCGAGGCGCATATTCTGTGAATATTGGCCATTTGAGGCGCTCAATATACGCTCGTACCAGGCAGGTGAATCTCCTTGACTAATAAAAGCTTCTTTCAAGGGTCTTCCCATTACCGAGGAAGGAATATCAATTTCCATACCCCATAAAATGGAAGGCAGTATATCAACAATGCCGGTTGGAGTATCAAACACCTTTTGGCGGTGAAATTTATTCCCTGCAAAAATCAACAAATTATTTAATTCAACACTATGCAAACCACCGTGAACACCACCCCCAATAGGAATATCGGGATTATCAGCAAAACATAATCCCGGATAACCAAAACGATTGGCTCCATCGAAAGTCCTCATTGTAAAGTAGACATCGGGAGATCTCTCATTCAAAACATTAATGTCACCCATGAATAGGGCGCCATCTTCGCCAAGTTTGGAAAATGTTAAACCACACCAAGGCTGGGCTTGCAAAAATTGTAAAATCTCTCGAACTAATAATTCATCCCTGTCCCTAACTGTAATTTGACCACTATAACTCCGCTTGAGAGCTATATCATTGCCCTCACTTAGCCCAGCACTGACCTTGAAACCAGCCGTCTCCAATTCACTAAAAACATCAATTTGTTTTGCGACTGAAATTTGGGCGTGATCCGAAGCAACTATTAGATGCCAACCATCTTTTCTACCGTCAGCGCTCCACCAATCTAATATGCGGCCAAAACACTTATCCAAGCATGCAATGCTAGACAGGCTCTCTGGGGACCCTATGCCTCTATAATGGAATGATAAGTCCGGCTCATTGTACCACATAACTTGCAGGTCGGCTGAACCTGATTTTAAAAAACAATCAAGAAGTAAGTTAGTTGCATATTCTGTTACAGCATTATTTGGAAAATCTTGTTTAGGTATTGGTCCAAAACGCTCAACTATCATTTCAAAATCAACAGTCTTACTGCAAATACTTGCCCCAAAAATAGAAAACACTTTTTGATTGAATTTATTAGCATTTAAATTTAAGAGCTTTGCATTACCAATTTTACCTGTGGTTAGAACAGAATATTCTTTTCCGGCAGAAGCCATAATTTCACTTAAATTGGCCGACTTTTGTATACGGCCATAATATTTTTCTGCCTTCTCCATTTTTTCCAAATTTGATGTATCTAATGGCGCTACAATACTCTGGCTTGGGTCGAAAAAAACATTAGCCATTACACCATGACCAAAACCAGCCTGATTTTTCGGGTCTAATTGAGCGCCTCCTGGAAATGCTCCCGTGACAAAGCTTGAGACCTGAACGCGTGTTTCAGATGGAAAAGCAGAACTTGAATTTGGAAAATCGACCCAACCTTCTCGAAAGGCTGAAAGATTTGGCATTGTATCTTGACGTACGATATCTCTTCTTAGACCATCGAAGAGACAGAATAAAAATTTATCCTTCATTGGGGTTGTTCCACTTTTATTTTGATATCATTTGGTTTTAATACTTTCATAAGTTTGTATTAATCCTGCGTTTAATCTTTAATTCCTGAGGAACTTATGTAGTTTCGGAGCGCTTAATGTACTTGTCTACTAAAAACCAACGCCTAGAAACACAAAAATGGTTTGAAGTGTTGAGGGATCAAATCTGTTCAAGTTTTGAAAAACTTGAACAGAATTACGAAGGCCCTAAACAATCAATGCCTCCCGGTAAATTTAGACGAAAAAAATGGCATCGAGAGGGAGGAGGAGGAGGAGAGATGTCAATAATGGAGGGCCGCCTATTCGAAAAGGTTGGTGTAAATATTTCCACCGTAATGGGAGAGCTGTCGCCAGAATTTAGTAAACAGATTCCCGGCGCAGAGAATAATCCTAAATTTTGGGCATCGGGCATTTCATTAGTTGCGCATATGTGGTCTCCGCATATACCGGCAGTTCATATGAACACACGACACATTGCAACAACACGGTCATGGTTTGGTGGTGGAGCTGATCTCACACCCATGATTATTAATACAGAGGACAAAGAATTATTCCACACGGCGTTTCGATCTGCTTGCAACAAACACGATGATACTTACTATGCACGTTTTAAGGAATGGTGCGATGACTACTTTTATCTAAAACATAGGAACGAGCCGAGAGGCGTAGGCGGTATCTTCTATGATCAATTAGCAAATAATTTTGAGGCCGACTTTAACTTTACAAAAGAAGTAGGGTCGACCTTTGCCAACATATATCCAACAATAGTAAAACGGCATATGAACAAAGCATGGACTAAAAAAGAGAGACAAGCACAATTAGTTAAACGAGGGCGCTACGTAGAATTTAATTTACTTTATGATAGGGGGACGCTTTTTGGATTACAAACGGGAGGTAATGTCGAGGCAATCCTGATGAGCCTGCCCCCTGCTGTTGCCTGGCCAAGTTCGATATAATTTATCTGCTTTTGTTCCAGTTAACACAAAACCAAGACTAGGTTCAAATGGAACAGTTAAGAATTAAATTCTAAGATAGCGGAGCCTAATTCATTAAAATAAGCTTTTATCAATGAATTTTGTGTCGCAAAATTGACACCGTTCCAGGAGCCTGTAGTAATTATATCACCTGATCGAAGCCCTCTTGCCTGAATGTACGAAGAGCGATTTGACATGTGATTTGCTAATTTGGCAATTAAACTCAAGGGATCCCCCCCTGGAAAGCCTGCATCTACGACCATCTCCTGTTGATCGATAACTAAATGCCCTTCAAGGCCTTTTATTTGTTGTTCATCAAAGAATTCAATCTCGTCTCCTATTATAAGCGCCTCGTTACTCTGATTATCAGCTAACGCCCAAAGCGGATTTGCTACTGGCCAGCTATCGAAACGTGTTTCTACAGCTTCTATAGCTACCGTTAAGGTTTTTATCGAGTTCTTAATATCATCTCTCGAATACATCATTTCCATACTTGGCAGGTCATTACCGAGCCTAAAGGCTATCTCACATTCTATACCCTTTAGTTTATTGGAATTTGGTAATTTGGCCGGTGATTTAAATACTCGATCTACCGTTATTGGAGCACAGGTAATAGTCATTTCACCTGATCCAGGGCCTACCTTCCAAGCTGCGATTTCTCTGCCCCTTTTTTTTAAAACGGCGTCTTGTATTAAAAATGCTTCCTCAATACTTTTTGGGGCTGAAAGATTTGGGAATTCTTTCAACACAGTATTTGCATTTTCTGCATCGATAAGCGCATCTGCCGCTATAGATATCCTATCCATTGCCTGATTTTTCCTTTTCATTTTCGATAAAACCTCTTGCCCAGTTTATGCAACTCAAGTGGTTAGGTTCAAAGTTGTTAGCTATCCACCAATTTTCTGTCGCAGTCAGTGTTTTACCTATTGCTAAGCCAGGGGATACTCCGAGTGATACTATGTCACTTCCTGTGATTGGAAATATTGGGTGTTTCCAATCCCAACTTATTTCCAAAGCATATTTATAAATATTGACCATAGCTTCGTCCAAAGCTGATTTAACCATCAGCAAGTCTAATGTCTGCCTTACTCCATAATTATAGAAAAGTAATTTTATAGACTTTGAATCTGCATTGGCTGAAATTTCCGTTCCATTTAGAAAAGCAAGTTGAGCAGAAACTTTATTTGGTAATTTCAATTTAAAAGCTAAAATCTCAGGTTTGATGCCAAATGCTGTCACCAGTCTTAAAACTGGATCCGCTTTTTCTCGTTCCAAAGTGAGTAGAGCCTTCAGTTCAGCCAATCTAACATCTGCGGAAAATAATTTTCCCAAAATCGAACCATCTTGCATGAGCCCTAGGGTGTCACAAACATTTTTGGATGTAAGAATTTTAAATAGCTCCTCGCGTATTCTTTCGCCAGATAAACTGCTAACCAAACTAGCATTTTTTTTACATGCTTCTAATGATTTTGGCTCTGCTGAACCACAGCCAAAGTAGGCGTTAAATCTATAAAACCTTAAAATTCGCAGAGCATCCTCTTGTATGCGTTGGGATGGACAGCCAACAAAGATAACACGGCCATCTAAAATATCCTGTTTGCAATTCAGAGGATCAATGATTTTACCAAATTGATCCATCAATAAGGTATTTATAGTAAAATCTCGTCTTTTTGCATCCTCTTGCCAGCAGTCCGTGTACTGCACCACTGCATGTCGGCCATCAGTCTTTATATCCCTGCGCAAGGTGGTTATCTCAAATCGTACACCACTCAAAAAGGCCGTCACGGTACCATGCGACAGTCCTGTAGCTTTAACGTTTATTCCTGAGTTCTCAAGTAAACTTATAACTTCTTCCGGTCTATGCTTGGTTGCCACATCCATATCAGAGATAGGCAGCTTTAGAATGGTATTTCTCACACAACCACCAACAAAGCGAGCCGAATCTAAAGGTTTATTAAGAACATTCATTAGCGTATTCGCTGGTTCTTCTATCCACCACTCGGCAGGAACTTTACTGGTCATTTTTGCTCGTTTCGTCAGCGGCCAAAATAAGCTCTGCTAAATTAACCAGCATACCCGCTGTCGCTCCCCAAATATAATACTTTGGGTGCGGGAAAACATAAAAATGTCTCATGGTGTTTTGCCACTCCCGACTATGCCTTTCATGATTTTTACGATCGAGAATAAAAGAGATTGGAACCTCAAAGACATCAGCCACTTCTTTTCGATCAACATTGAGCTCGAATGGTGGTTTGATTAAACCAACAATTGGCTTAACACTGAACCCTGTCCTAGTTTCGTATTTAGGAAGCTCTCCAATCACTTCTACTGCGTCTCGCTTTAATCCAATTTCCTCTTCAGTCTCTCGGAGCGCCGTGTCTCTCATATTTGAGTCTGATTTTTCATGTCTTCCACCAGGAAAGCTTACCTGCCCTGCATGATGATTTAAATCATCAGATCTTCTGGTCAGTAAAATTGTTGGCTCTTGGTCTCTACCTATTACTGGGATTAAAACAGCCGCTGGTTTTGATACTTCGGGGATAGACATCCCCGGGTTGAGATTATGATCTCCTAGAACATCCTGCTGATTTCGAATAACGTTTTGACGTAAAGCTTTCGAAAATATATTTCTAAAGTCATCTAGAGATAAGACTAGTCGTCTATCGTTCCCAGAGGAAAAAATGTCTCCTTGCTCCATATTCCTAAAACCTTCTGACCTTCAGTTTCATTCTCAATAGCCATATCTACTAATTGATAGTAGACAGACCTTGTTAGCCTTGCTTCAAGTCCATCCCTTACTAATATATACGGTCTGGGTTCTCCTGTTGAAGGGTCGAGTTGAATTCTTAGAGGATTGTCAGGTCCACAAACGACAATCTCATCTAAATTGGTTCGAAAAACAAACGTGTCTATACTTTCCCCGTAGTCCTTTTCAAGGTTGACCTCGACTGCTAGAAATGGTGCGTCTTCAACCTCTATAGTTCCCCGCTCCACTGGCGTCACCAGCCAGTATATGCCGTTTCTATCCTTGCTTAACACACTTGCAAATAGTTTTACTAAGGCAACCCTATTAATGGGTGTTCCCTGATAATACCACGTACCATCCATCGATATCTTCATATTAAAATCTTGAACGGCCCGTTGGTTACAGTCAGATACTTTATCGCCTAACTGTTTTTCTAATTGATAGAGTTTACTAGTTTTCTCAGACAAAAAAGCCTCACTCTAACTTTCACTGCGATATAGCTGTAATGCAATGACATGTTGGTGAATTCAAAACACAGAACCAACTCGCTTGTCTACGTTCACCTTTGAATACTTTTACACAAAAGCTAAGTTTATATTGTATTAATTCAACTATGGGATTCTCTCTATACGCAAAACGTTTGTCGATCCTGACTTTCCCATTGGCACACCAGCTGTAATTACAATATGATCCCCTGAACTTGCAAAGCCTTGAGTCTCAGCTATGTCAACAGCACGCTTCACAACGGTGGAAAACCTTTCTTCTTGATCAATATGTACCGAATGTATCCCCCAAGCAATTGCCATTCGTCGTGCTGTCGAAAGGCTGGAGGTTACGCATAAAATTGGGACCGTAGGACGTTCTCTTGCAGCTCTAAGAGTGGTTGATCCCGAGGTGGTGTAGGTAACAATACAATTGGCATTCACAGTTTCGGCAACTTGCCTTGCAGCTAATGTGATTGCGTCGGAAACCGTTGGTTCAACAACATTCTGTTTAGAAGTTGCCGAGGCTTGATAAGCTTCATCTCCCTCCGCCTCCAAGATTATTCGGTTCATCATATCAACTGACTCTATGGGATACTCTCCAGCGGCCGTCTCGGCAGAAAGCATAACGGCATCGGCAGAGTCGTACACAGCCGTTGCGACGTCAGAAGCTTCGGCTCGTGTAGGAGCCGGCGAATGAACCATTGAGTCTAACATTTGTGTAGCAACTACAACAGGTTTACCCCATTTTCTGCAGAGCTTAACAATCTTTTTTTGCAAGCCCGGTACTTTTTCAGGAGGCAATTCAACTCCAAGGTCGCCACGGGCCACCATAACCGCATCCGTCAAGGTCATTAATTCTTCTAAGTGATCAATAGCCGCAGGTTTTTCTAATTTTATTAGAACTGCTGCACGATTCTCAATTAACTTCCTCGCCTCTTTAACATCACTCGGCCGTTGAACAAATGATAAGGCTATCCAATCACAACCTATACCCAACGCAAACTCAAGATCTGATTTATCTTTTTTGCTTAGAGCAGATAACCCGAGTGTAACACCAGGCACATTAACGCCTTTTCTGGCAGATAGCCGCCCTCCCGTAACGACTTTTGTATCAATCACAGATTTGCTTACTTTCTGCACCCGCAATCTGATTCTTCCATCATCCAGAAGAAGATCCATGCCCGCTTCCGCTGCATCAAAAATCTCCATATGTGGAAGCTGAACACGGCTTTTGGACCCTAGCTGTTCTTTCAAATCCAGGCTAAAATTATCGCCAGGAGCTAATTCTATTTCCCCATCTTTAAATTCTCCAATCCGCAATTTTGGGCCTTGTAGATCTGCCATAATAGCGACGGGGCGGTTTAGTTCCTTCTCCAGTTCTCGGATAGCAGTTACCCGTGATTTTTTATCAGAATGTTCACCATGACTAAAATTTAACCTAAATACGTCTACACCGGCCATTATTAGTGCGCGAATTTGTCGTTTAGTTCTGGTGGAAGGCCCCAGTGTAGCAACTATTTTTGTATTTCTATATCTGCGCATCAACTACCCTCAAAAGTGTCGACTCAACACTACACGCATTTTGCACTATTTACAAAAGCCTTCCTTTGGCTACGATCAACTAGAGCATTAGTTTTTAACCAAAGTTATGATGTACGATATTTATTAGATAGCTAATCGAGAAGACTCTGAAATTTATCAAGAGTTTTAAAAACGGCGTCTTTGTCTTCCGATGGCAGAGCAAAAAGAGCTCTATCAATACCTGCCTTTCTATAACCATCTAATACCTCTGGCTTTGGAGGCGCACCAAACACACTGATGGAGAGGCTATTGATATCTCGTCCCACTTCATCCGCCATATTCTTGAGACGGTTGGCGCTTTCCATAGGATCAAATCCTCCTCTCCCTCTGGGAAACCAACCATCACAATAATCAACGACGCGTTTTAATGTATAGTCGGTTTCTCCACCCATAAGTATTGGAGGGTGGGGTTTCTGATGCGGTTTAGGATAAGCCCAACTTTTTTCAAATTTAACAAAATCACCTGAAAACTCTGCCTCCTCGTCCATCCACAACGACTTCATAGCCAACACACGTTCTCTCATCATTGCGAAACGACGGTTGTACTTAACTCCATGGTCTTCCATCTCCTCAATATTCCATCCTCCTCCTAGGCCTAGAACAAATCTACCCTTTGACATAAGGTCTAAACTAGCAACTGACTTTGCTGTAACAATGGCCTCTCTTTGAGGAAGCAAACAGATTCCTGTACCCACTTTGAGTCGGTCGGTAGCAGCAGCAGCAAAACCTAGCGATATAAATGGGTCAAGAGTATGAGAATATTGGCGCGGTAAATCACCGCCTCCTGGAAAAGGAGACTGTCGGCTTGTGGGTATATGAGTATGCTCTGGCACAAACAAAGACTCGTAGTTGCGAGCCTCCAGTTCTTTCGCCAAGTCAGCTATGTCTACACTATAGTCTGTGTCAAAAATAAATACGCCAATGTCCATACGATCGCTCTCTTTCTAATCTTTAGGCCTTGCTACAAATTATCCTGAAGAACAACTAGCCTCTAAACCAAGAAACATCCAATATATAAATAAGAAATGGGTAGTTGTATGATAATGCTTTACTATAATTCAATAAGTTTAATAATTTTAAAGTATCAAAGTTAAAGGTTAGCTTTCAATATTATGTCAAAAAAAACAGCAACTTCAACGGAAAACGATATACCAATTATTGATTTAGCCCCACTATTTGGAAACGATCCATGCAGAGAGTACATCATCGCACAAAACCTTGAACCAGCTTTTTTAGGCAAAGGGTTTTTAATTTTAATCAACCACGGGATCTCACAAGATTTAATCAAACAAACTTTCAAAGAGGCCCAACGTTTTCATAATCAATCAACGGAATTCAAGAACTCTGTGTTAATGAATTCCCACAATAACGGATATATGGGAATGGGGCGTTATAATGTCAGAACGTCCCGAGTAAGTGATCCAAATGCTAAATTAGATATGAACGAGGCGTTTTTTGTTAAGAGAGAGAGATCGGCGGATGATCCTCTAGTAAAATCGAGGACAAGATTCGCTGGACCAAACGAATGGCCAAAAAACTTTCCAGGTTTCAAAGAAAAAATTTTAGAGTACACAGACGCGATCGACAGATTAGCTAAGCAAATTCTTGCACCCCTTGCAATTTCACTTGATATGCCCGCGTCAACTTTCGAAAATGCCTTTTGGGAGAGCCAATTTTCTTTTAGATTATCTCATTACCCTGCGGTCAAAGACGCAATAAAAAATCAATATGGAATTGCTCCTCATACAGATTCGAATTTTCTAACATTCCTTGCGCAAAGTGAAACACCGGGCTTACAAATTCAAACTGATACTGACAAGTGGCTAGATGTTCCATACGTTGCTGACTCCATAGTAGTAAATAGCGGTGATATGTTACACCGATGGACGAATGGTCGTTACAAATCCACGCCTCATCGCGCTCTTCCACCCACGGAAAATTCTCGATATGCCATCCCTTTCTTTTTTGGTCCCCATCTTCATAGCCAAATCGAGTGCCTATCGTCATGTAAGTCACAAAATAATCCAGCCAAATTTCCACCGATTTCTTATGGTGAGTATATGAATTGGTGGTATGACTCAAATTATAACTCAACATTGCAGCAAGATCTCTGAATTCAAAATTCGTCTTAATTAGAAACGAGGTTAAAATGTCTGAAACGGTGGCCAATATCATAGCCTCTGGTCTAGAACTTCATAATGTTGATCAAATTTTTTGTGTGCCAGGTGAAAGTTACGTAGGTCTTTCGAGCATCCTAATAAACCATAATGCTATAAAGACTATAGTTTGCCGGCACGAAGCTGGAGCAGCATTTATGGCTGCTGCAGATGGACGGCTAAGGAACCGTGCAGGTGTTGCAATGGTGAGCCGTGGTCCAGGACTTGCAAATAGCATGGTTGCTCTGCATTCCGCCTATCATGATGCGACCCCGTTGGTAGTAATAATAGGACAGGTTGAACGTAGTGATTTTGGTAGACTTGCCCTTCAAGAACAAAACTACTCACTATTACTAGCTGACATAACAAAGGCAGTTTTTGAAGTTAATCAACCTGATATGGCTTCAGAGATTTTAGCAAGAGCATTTCACCTGGCAGAGAGTGGAACGCCTGGCCCTGTTGCGGTAGTAATGCCCGAAGATATTTTCGATCAGAAAACGACGATCAATGCCGTAGGCCCTTCCGCGAAAGTTAGCGCAAGCCCGCGCAATAAAGATATTGATACTTTAGTTGGTATGATATCAGCTTCTCAACGCCCACTTGTATTGGTCGGGGGCGCCCTGTTAGCTGAGGCAGTCTCCGAGGAAGGTGTGTTATCCAAACTAAATACCCTAGCTGAAACATATGCTCTTCCAATTTGTCCAACTCACAGACGGCCACATTTATTCGATTCTCAGCATCCCAATTATGGAGGCTACATGGGGATACGTGTCCCAGGGCCCTTAATTGATGAAATGAAAAAAGCTGACCTTTTGATCGCATTAGGAGAAAGGCTGACGGATACTGTTAGTCAATCGTATACCTTTCCAACAGCACCTCAGTCCCAAATACCTTTAGTACATGTTTGGCCAGATGCAAATGAAGTTGGAAGAGTTTGGCACCCCATGCTAGGCATTCCAGCAAGTCCCAAAGAAGTGATAGAAGCGCTCTTGGATCGTAAAACGCCAGAGATTACAAAAGAACGCCTAAAATGGATAGAAAAGCTGAACAAAATCCACATCCAACTCACAAATAAAACTTGGGATAGAACAACTGACGGCGTGAACTTTGCCGCTGTTGTTAGTGAAGTTGATAAACATCTATCCGATACAGCGGCGATAACGACTGACGCCGGCAATTTCGGGAGCTTTGTTCACAGATATATAAACTTTAAACAATCACACGTGTTTTTATCATCTGTCGTGGGCGCCATGGGATCAGGCGTGCCAATGGCAATTGCTGCTGGTCTAAGACGTCCTAATGATCAAGTCGTTTGCTTCATTGGAGATGGAGGAATACTCATGATGGGTAACGAAATTGCCACGGCACGCCAATATAATATCAACCCAACCATTATAATTTCTGACAATTCAATGTATGGGACTATTGGGATGCATTCTTATGTTCGTTATCCAAATCGCGCTTTTATGAATGCCACAAAACTAACTAACCCAGATTTTACGAAATGGGCGGAGTCCTTTGGTGCTGCAGGACTGACAATTTCTAATGAAGGCGAAATTGAAGAAAAAGTTTCAAAGGCATTTAATATTAAAGGTCGTCCTGTTGTTCTACATTGTAAGACCTCCGCACAGCAAATGAGCGCATGGCGACGATACGAGGGAGATGAAAACCTACCGTGAATACATCAATCAAACCAGAAGTGCATTTATACCCTGCAACCGTTTTAAAAGAACAAATACTTAGCATCCTTTTAGCATGGGGCATGTCTGAATCAGATGCAAAGGTTACAGCCGATGTAATGGTTGAAACCGATTTGCGCGGTGTAGACTCACACGGTATCAACATGCTTCGCCAATATGAAGAAACAAAGCAACGGGGTGCCTTAAATATAAGCCCCAATACTGAAATACTTCGAGAGCGCAAGACAACAGCTTTACTCGATGCGGATAGAGGACTTGGCCATCCTGTCTCCGTTAAAGCGATGGAGATGGCTATAGCGAAGGCTAAAATCTTCGATATCGGGACAGTCTGTGTACGTAATTCGCACCATTTCGGAGCTGCGGGTTATTACGCAGAGCTGGCAGCGACAAAAGGAATGATTGGTGTTGTCACAACATCGACACGTGGCATATCAATGGTACCGACTCATGGTACACAGCCGGTTTTAGGTACAAATCCTTTCGCTTTTTCTACGCCTGCCGGAAAATACCCTCCCCTGGTTTTAGATTTCGCAACCACCGTTGCAGCAGTTAATAAAGTAAAAGTTCACAACCTAAAAGAGATCAGCCTGCCACTTGGATGGGTAAATGACGCTAAGGGAACATCAATAACTATCCCCAAGGACGCATTGAAAATTTTCGAAAATCGTGACAACGGAGGCTTTAACCCAATTGGAGGCATTGGTACCACATTAGGTGGACACAAGGGATATGGGCTAGCACTATTCTCTCATGTTCTAAGTGGTGTCATGCCCGGCGCATCTTTTTCCCCTGTTCGTGTGAAAAATTCTGCCACAGATACACCAGATGATTTGGGCCACTTTTTTCAAGCTATAAACCCTGAGAGCTTTCGACCAATAGAGGATTTCAACAAAGATATAGAGATTGTCATTGATACACTAAAAAAAGTAGCCCCAGCTGATCCCAATGAACCAGTATTGCTGCCTGGCGAACCCGAACAAATATCAAAGGCAAAGCGACTTAAATCTGGTATTCCAATCAATGATAACCTTCGAGCAATAATTAAAGACATTGCAAAAAATGCTGGAGTAGACTGTTTACTTTAAACTGTGATTTAATCAGCAACCGTTTTGTAAAAGGTGGGCCATGGCTAGTATAAAACAATTTGGGATTGATTTAGGGATTTATGGATCCCTAGCCCAACCAAAGACAATTATAGAGTTAGCTAAATTCTCAGAAAAGGTGGGCTTTGATTCCATATGGCTCGCTGATCATGTTGTCTTCCCATCTGTAATTAATTCAAAGTACCCCTATAGTGCTGATGGAAGTTTTCCCGCTCCGCTTACCGAACCACTGATGGAGCCGCTTGCCACGATGGGTATATTGGTCGGTGTGACAGAAAGAATTAAAATTGGTACTGCAGTATTAATTATTCCCTATAGAAACCCAGTATTATTGTCTCGAATGCTCATTACTATGGATCAATTCTCTGAGGGAAGAATAATTCTTGGTGCTGGCGTTGGCTGGTTACAAGAAGAATTTCAAGTTATGAAAACGTACGATTTTGAAAAAAGAGGTATCGTAACGGATGAATACATCGAAATTTTTAAACGCTTATCAAAAGGCGGAGAAATAAGTTTTGATGGACAAACTTATCAGTTTCCAAAAATTTATTCGATACCCGGATCTCACCAGAAACCTCACCCACCCATCTTAATCGGCGGCATAGCAAATCCAGCGTTGCGCAGAGTAGTAAAGCATGGAAATGGCTGGCTAGCAGTAGCGATAGACAAGGAACGTATGACGGAACGCCTCAATACACTGAAGAGGATTTGTGACGAAAATGACCGAAAGTTTGAAGACTTAGAATTAGTTTACAAAATCTTCGTTAACCCTGGCGAGCCGCGGAAAGGGCCATTTGGGAATAGAGAAATCGGTTCAGGTTCTGAGCAACAAATTATTCAGGACATACAGTCAGCTATAGATTCTGGTTTTTCTAAAATAGTGGTTCGTTACCGAGGGGACAGTTCGAAGGAGCAAATGGTCCAAATCGAGCGATTTGCTGATACGATAATACCGAATTTATAGCAGCAGCCGGTTGGGATCTAGTAACCTTCCCGTTCCAGTCGTTTACGCATTAATTTTCTATGCCGCCTAGTAGCTTCAGCTTCTTCGCGCACACGTCGTTCGGATGGCTTTTCATAATTCCTTCGTAACTTCATTTCTCTAAAAATACCTTCGCGCTGCATCTTTTTTTTAAGAGCTCGGAGCGCTTGATCGACGTTGTTATCACGAACAGAAACTTGCACGGAAAGTGACCTCCATCAGTTGTATACAGCCATTTAGTTTAATAAATCACCAGCTGAAAAAAAAATTGGGCCTTCAAATAACACATTTTTATACTAATTAACAAATGAAATATTTAACTAACTTTACCTGTAACCACCAAAGGCCTATAAAAAACCATGGCAACCCGCAAAATAATAAGGATGGGAAATCCGATTTTAGCTACAATTGCACAGCCAATTCAACCAGATGATGCGGCCAGTCTTCCTGATGTGATTCAAGATATGATTGACACAATGAGGGCCGCTAATGGTGTAGGATTAGCTGCCCCACAGATAGGTTTGAGTATGCGTCTAATAGTTTTTGAAATTCCAAAGAATAGACAAACAGACGATGATACAAACACTCCCAAGTCACCACAAGTGCTCATCAATCCAAGAATCACGCATTTTGATGACGAGATGGAACTCGGTTGGGAAGGCTGTCTATCAATTCCAGGTCTAAAAGGAGAGGTTCCGCGGCACTCTTCGATCACATATGATGCCATTGACGCCGAAGGGTATAGGTTAACCAGGCATGCCTGCGGCTTCCATGCTAGAGTGATCCAACATGAGATTGACCACTTGGATGGTATTTTATATCCCGAGCGGATGTTGAACCTCCGCCAGTTCGGTTTTGTAGACGAATTAGAGGAGCATTAAATGCCAAGTCCACCAGACCAATTACAAGAGTTAAAAGATCAATTGCTTATGGCATCATTACCTCATATCGTTTTTGATGGTTGGAGCAAAGGTTCCCTTAACGCTGGATCGATAAGCATAGGGAAAGAAATAGGCTACCCATATTCTCTATTTTCTGATCCCGTAAAAGAGATGGTGGCTCATTTCTCCAATTGGGCCGATAGAGAAATGTTAAAAAAGCTAGACGCGATTGACCTACAGAATCTAAAAATTCGCCAAAGAATTGCTACTTCTGTCAGATACAGGCTTGAAAGTCTTGCCGATCATGAAGAAGCGGTTGCTCGATCCCTTTTTTATCTTTCGCCACGCTCTCTTTGTGAGACTGTTGATTTAATATGGAGAACCGCTGGCGACACATCAGTCGATTTCAACTTTTACACCAAAAGAATGTTGTTATCGGCTGTGTTAACGTCAACAACAGCTTGCTGGCTGGCAGACAAATCAGAAGGTCACAATGATACATGGGACTTCCTAGATCGAAGGATCGAAGATGTTATGCAAATACCAAAATTAAACGCGTTTTTTCAATCAAAAGTCGAAAAATGCTTTGGTTCGATAAGAGGAAGATTTAGCTGATATACCTGCATTTTAATCGACTTGCGGCCTTAATCACTCAAACGCCAAATAAAAAGAAACCAAATCCATAGTAATGCAAAGTAAATCAGAAAATGCAGCATCAGCTAGTGGATCTGCTTTAACTAATGCTGCGATATTACTTACACTAACGCTAGTTACCATGCTTTATGCCATGACCGTAACAATCGCGAATGTATCACTGCCACAAATCAAAGGGGCACTATCTGCTACCACTGACGAAATAGCCTTAATCATAACTTTCAATATAATTGCAACTGCTGTCGCTACCCCTATGACTGGCTGGCTAAGTACAAGGTTTGGGAGAAGGAATACACTCGTGTGGGCAGTAATTGGTTTTACTGTCTCATCATTTCTTTGTGGGACCGCCACTTCACTTGAGCAACTTGTATTTTATAGGTTTTTGCAAGGTGCCTGTGGCGCCCCATTACCCCCCTTATGTCAGGCAATTGTCGTGGACGCATATCCAAAGGAGAAAATAGGACAAGCAAATGCTATTTTTGGGATGGGCGTTGTCCTAGGTCCTATCTTGGCTCCAACTCTTGGGGGATACCTTAGCGAGACCTATAGTTGGCGCTGGGTTTTTTATATGATGGTCCCATGCGGACTTGCTTCATTAATCGGCGTACTAATTTTCATAAAAAGTCACGTTGCTGACAAAAGAGCTGATCTAGACTGGACAGGTTTTATTTCGTTAGCTGTAGCCATCGCAGCTTTTCAATTCATGCTTGATCGTGGTGAGCGTCTTGACTGGCTGGATAACTGGCAAATAGTCGCTTGCGCGATTGCCGCTGTAACAGGCCTGTATATATTCATAACTCATTCTTTAACTTCTGACAGGCCGTTTTTAAATCCAAGGCTCCTGCTTAAACGAAATTATGCCCTTGGATTACTTATAGCATTTATCTTTGGCCTACTAAACTTTACCCCCATTACCTTGATACCTGCACTGCTTCAAACCCTCCGGGGATACCCGGATTCAATCGTTGGTCTAATTCTTGGAATAAGAGGGACAGGAACGCTTCTCGGCTTTACCTTTATGTTTCTTGGCGGAAGCAAAATTGATCCGAGATATACCATGTTTGCAGGATTTTTACTTCAGGGTATTTCGGGGTGGTACATGGCGCAGTTTAGTATAAATCTTACAATGTTCGACGTTTTATGGACCACTTGGGTTCAGGGGCTGGGTGTCGGTCTAATATGGGTCCCGTTAACTATTGTTACTTTCAGCCAGTTAGACCAAAAAGATACAGCCGAAGGTTCATCAATTTTTCACCTCGTCAGAAACTTTGGTAGTAGTGTTTTTATATCCGTGAGTATTGCTATTATGATAAGGACTGGTGGAATGAATTATGCCCATTTATCACAAAGTATATCTCCGTTGAACGAGGCTCTTAACTTCCAATATTCATTATTTTCTATCTGGTCACTGGATGGGGCAGAGCGACTAGCTGCTCTAAGCGGAGAGGTCGGACGACAGGCCATCATGATCGGTTATATAAATGCGTTTTATGCTTTTTGCATGACAGCGTTTGCTATTTGCCCTTTTTTATTTTTAGCCAAAGTTAGGAGGTAGTCGCTTCCTAATGAACACCACACTATTTCTTTTCTTTCGGCGAGTTGTTCAAAATTTCTGTCGTTGTCGCAAGTGATTTCAAAGTAACCTCACTTACATGATGTTCGATACCTTCTGCGTCTGCTTCAGCAATATCTGGAGGAACTCCAATAGCGTGTAAAAAATCAAGAACAATTTTATGACGTGCTCGCGACCACTCGGCAAGCTCCCTTCCTTTTGCTGTAAGGAAGATAGACCGATAGGGTTTTGATGAAACAAAACCATCCTTCTGAAGTCTTTGAATTGTTGCATTCACTGTAGGTTTACTTACGCCTAATTGTGAAGCAAGATCCACCGCGCGGGCCTCCCCGTGGATTTCTATCAAGTCAGAAATCAGCTCGATATAGTCTTCTGTTATTTCCAGACTGTGATCAGCTCTTATTCGCTCGAAAAGAGCTGCCCGTCGATGAGAGTCGTTTATATCGACAACTGGCTCTTTGCCATCAACCTGCGGTTCTTCGTTTTTATTTCCCATACTCAAGCAATCGAGGTTAGTGAGGCAGCTATTAATAATAATCAAAATGCTATGAAAACTATTCTTCCACCACTACACTAGAGCGTAAACATTGTTCTTGCAACTTCAACTAACCAGTTGTTGACCCAGCCTTTTTAATGGCATCAAAGATCAAACAAATCGATTGGTGCCGATTTTCTAAAACTTTTGCCGGCGCAAGAAATTTGAAGGTTTCCCAATCTCCAGTCGGTATAGCACCGCCGTCTCTTAACATGCACCATATTGACTGGCCTAGACTGCTAATCTCGTCTAGAGTCTTACCTACGGCCTTTTCGGCCACTATGGCTGACGAGGCTGACCCTAAGGCACAGGCATCTACATCTAAACCTATGTCACTAATCACATCTTCTAGCAGCATTAAGTCAACCGTCACTCTACTACCGCAGCTCCTTGACACTGCCGTCCCGGTCCCTGTTGGCTTTTGGAGGCGGCTAAATTGCTCGACCGAGCTGGCGTATGCTAAAAGTTCTTCTTGATAAAGGTCGGATAAAGCCGATTTCATTTCAAACCTGAGTCGCTTCCCTTTTTATGTCATTTTGAGCTCGATGTCGTATAGCCTGTATCATGGAATTAAGCCCATTTTTTCTGGTAGGGCTTAGATGTGTATCAAGGCCGATTTCATCAAGAAACTTCAAGTCTACAGATAATATTTCTTCAGCGGTTCTATTGGAAAAGACACGCATCAATAAAGCGATTAACCCGGAGACAATGGCAGCATCACTTATAGCTTGAAATACAAGTTTGCCTTCCACGTTTTGTCCGGTGAACCAAACCTGGCTTTGGCAGCCTTTTAGTTTAAATTCATCAACTTGATATTCAGAGGGGAATTCTGGAAGCTTGCGACCAAGATCTATCAAATATTCGTATCGCTCTGTCCAGTCATCAAAGAAACTAAACTCCTCAATTAAGTTTTTCTGCTCCTCGTCTATTGAAAAATTCTGATCAAAAACGTTAACCGTACTCATTACCTAACTTATCCAATGACTTATTAGTTTGCTATTACCCTTATTAATTGGAGACTAATTTATATTAGTCAAACATTAAAAAGCAGCACCACGGGCTGCAACAGGCCAAATAGATTCTACAATATTATTACGAACTGCCACATACCAATCATGTAAGTTTACTGTCGGATCGCAGTGTCCCGGGATTAATCTTATCTTTTGGCCTAAGGACAATTTCGGCGCATTACGTCCCAACGTCAATGTGCCATGTTCGTCAGATGCGCTAACAAACTCAACGTCGGGCAGGTCCATAACTTTAGGCAATCCGGAATCTATTGCTGAAGCTTTATGACCTGCATCAAGAACTGCTCTTTCTTTAGTAGGAATGCTCATTACTGTCGCCAGAACGAACAAACTGTTCTGAAAGGTGTCAAAATAATTTCCATCCTCCGTTAAATTTAATCCATAATCTACATCCATGAAACAGTATGAACCTGCTTGTATTTCATCCCAAACACCGGTCCCTGCTTCAAATTGGTAAGTACCGGTTCCTCCTCCAGTAACACGAGGGCAATCGATGCCGGCTCCCCCAAGAAGCTTAATCGTTTTCAAAACATATTCACTCGCTTTTTCTATCGCCACTTTGCGCTCAGAAAATCCTCGAATAT
>CACHDV010000025.1 GCA_902578675.1 uncultured Alphaproteobacteria bacterium | reverse complement strand
CCAGATATTGGAGCTTGAGTATGGATAGTTTGCGTGTGGGTGTAGATATTGGCGGAACTTTCACAGATATCGTTTTATGGGCTAGTAATGGCGAAGTTATCGTAAAAAAAGTGTCCTCAAGTGTGGACGATTATGCTCGCGCCATAATAAATGGGCTGGACGCAGTATTTGAAGAATACAAGCTTACACCCTCAATGGTTAAACAGGTTCGCCATGGTACTACCGTAGCCTCCAATGCCATACTTGAACGTAAAGGAGCAAAGACGGGACTAATTGGGTCTAAGGGATTTCGCGATGTTCTAGAGATCCGGACCCTCAGGATGCCCAGATTATACGATCTTGCCTGGACTAAACCGCCAGCCTTGGTTGAGCGATTTCTTCGGGTTACCGTCGACGAGCGTATGAGTTCAGCTGGAAATGTTGTCAAGCCTCTGTCAATCGAGGAAGGAGAACGAGCTGTTAGGAAATTGATTGAAGAGAGAGTCGAGTCTATTGCGGTTTGCTTAATCAATTCATATGCAAATCCTGAGCACGAGTTTTTGTTGAAATCAATTATTAAGCGACTTGCGCCAAATCTCCCATTCTCCATAAGCGCAGAAGTATTACCGGAAATAAGAGAATATGAGCGCACATCAACTACAACCATTAACGCGTATGTTAAGCCAGTCGTATCGGAATATCTTGACACGCTAGAAGCGGGCTTAATCTCGTCTGGCATCAATGCAGAGCTCTTATTAATGCAATCGAACGGGGGCTTAACACCAGTAGAGACAGCAGCTGAACTACCAATGAACATAATCGAATCGGGTCCGGCAGGCGGTGTAGTTGGCGCACGTCTGCTTGCAGAAAAGGCTAAGCTGGGAGAACTCATTACCTTTGATATGGGTGGCACTACAGCGAAAGCATCGATGGTCGAGCGAGGGGAATATGCTCGCGCTGATGACTTCGAAGTCGGTGGCGGAATTTTAGCTGGCTCGAGGCTTCTTACTGGCGCAGGATATTTGTTGAAGACACAGGCGATTGATTTAGCGGAGGTTGGAGCAGGTGGAGGGTCATTAATATCCATCGATAGTGGCGGTGCTTTAGCTGTAGGACCCGAAAGTGCCGGAGCTTTCCCAGGTCCAATTTGCTATGATTTGGGAGGAGATAAACCAACTGTAACCGATGCAAATTTAATTTTAGGCTACCTAAATCCCAGTGCTATCGCTGGAGGGTCGGTGAAACTCAATTTTGAAAAAACAATCACTGCGTTTGAGCAAAAAGTTGCTGCACCCCTGGGGCTTACAGTTGAGCAGGCGGCTCTTGGTGCACGCAGAGTGGCTGCGTCGAATATGATCCGCGCGATTAAAGCTGTTTCTACAGAACGTGGTCGCGATCCCCGTCAATATACTCTTTGCGCATTCGGTGGCAATGGACCCATGTTCGCGTCCGAGATGGCTCTGGAGCTAGGCATTAAAAAAATAGTAATACCTCCCGCGCCGGGGGTGTTTTCAGCCTTTGGCCTTCTCTACGCAGATGTTGAGCATCATTATTCTAAAACATTGAGAGTTCTACTGCGCGACGTTGAACCAGACTTAATCGGAAATGCTTGGGAGAAACTTGAAAGCAACGCCGTTGATCAATTAAACAGGGATGGCTTTGAACCTAAAAATCAATCACTAAGTAGAACGGCGAGTTTGCACTACAAAGGTCAGACATTTGAGTTAACCGTACCCGTAGAATCTGGCAGGGTAGATAAAGCCTTGTTATCTCAGCTTGAACAATCATTTCATTCTGAACATGAGCTCGTATATGGACACCGAGCGAGTGATGACGAACCAGTTGAATTAGTTACTGTTAGACTCATCGCTAAAGGGCTTGACGCCAATGGAAATAGACTGGCATTTCCCATATATGAGCCGAATGACGAAGAAACCAAAACCTCTCGAAAAGCCTACTTTGGTCAATCCACTGGCTGGCAAGAAACCCAAGTTTTTTCGCGAAGCAGCTTAATTAAACCCAGACAGGGACCATGTATAATAGAGGAATACGATGCTACTTGTGTGGTTCCTCCAGGATCGCAAGCTGGTTTAAATGAAGACGGATGTATTTGTTTAACCTTCAATAAATAAAGATCTTTACCCGTACTTAGAACAAAAATGAAAACCTTATATATTCCCTCTTTATAAACAATCTTTAGTTTCCGTGTCTGAATATGAGAAGCTCCAGTCATAAACAAAGCCACCATTATTAATGGTTTCAACTTGATTGGAAGGACGGCAAGGGCAACCATTGAAGTTATTGATGATATATCTATTCCAGTCTTGGCGGCTTCAACTATCAGGGCATATGCCTTCTGTTTTTGAACTGAACAAATTAAGGCCTCCATATTTGAGTTGGCAACCGCGACACGAGAATATCAACCTGAAAACACTAACTTTGATAACTCCTCATAGTTTCTAACGCGCCAGGTTGGTTTAATATCCGATGCGTCAGCCGTCTCCTCATTTGTGACACCCGTTAAAATTAAAATCGAAGACAAGCCCGAATTTTGAGCTGCCATTATATCAGTTTCAAGGTTGTCACCGATCAATATTGCAGAGCCGTCGGTATTATCAATACTTTCCAAGGCTGTATCAATCATTGAAATATTAGGCTTCCCAACTATGATTGGTTTTATTTTTGTCAACGACTCTATAGCTGCTAATACCATTCCATTTTCAGGGTAAAGCCGAGAATTCATTTTTATCCACTTATCCCCGTTCGTAGCTAGAAAACGAACACCTTCTTCCAAAAGTGAGCACATTAAAGCTATATCATTGAAATCGATTTTTGGATCAAAACCAACCAATAGATCATCTGGGTTATCGCGTGTGATAAAACCTCCAGCGTCTTCAACGACTTTGTAAAGATTTTCACTGCCTACAACTGCAACCCGCCTACCCTTAACCATTTCGGCTGCTGCCATTGCTGAGGTTATGACAAGGTCACTATTACAAGTAATCCCTAGACTATTTAAGTGATTTGCGACTTCTTCGGATGATCTATCGGAACGGTTGGTTAAAAACCTAAATTCAATATCTGATACTGCTAACCTATCAATAAACTCAACGGCACCAGCAATTGCGCTACAGCCGCTGTAAACCGTTCCATCTAAATCAAAAAAAATCGAAGTTACTTTCATTTCAAAAAACCTAAGCAGATAACTGTTCTTTCACAAAAGCATTGCTTGCCAAAGCGATAATATAAATTCCAATATTAATGAAGTATAACTCGCATACAGGGGAAACAAAATGGACTTAAATCTTCGCAACAAGACTGTACTTATCACGGGCGGTTCAAAGGGAATAGGACTGGCCTGTGCTAAAGAATTCGCGGCGGAAGGCTGTAATCTCCATTTGGTATCAAGAACCAAAGAAGATCTTGAAAATGCTAAAAAAGAAATTGAGGCAGAGCATGGTGTTCAAATAATGATCCACGTCTTTGACCTATCAGATTCCAAAAATGTTGACCAACTAGTAAAAAATTGCCCCAAAATCGATATTCTGGTTAATAACGCAGGCGCCATTCCAGCAGGAGACATTCAAGCGGTGGAGGAAGACAGGTGGCGAGCAGCATGGGACCTTAAAGTTTTTGGATATATAAATATGACACGTCGATACTACCCTATAATGAGGGATGCAGGCGGAGGTGTGATTATGAACATTATTGGTCTAGCTGGCGTTAGGGTCGATAGAAATTACATTGCAGGGTCAGCCGGAAACGCATCAATTATTGGTTTCACGCATGCAATGGGAGCACACGCCTTAGACGAGGGAATGAGAGTGTTGGGGGTGTGCCCAGGAGCGGTTCAGACCGAGAGAATAACCACAATGCTGAAAACACGAGCCAAAGACGAAAAAGGCGATGAAAACCGCTGGCAGGATTATTTTTCTGGAATGCCACTAAATCGCCCCGCTCTAGTAGAGGAAGTCGCTGATGTCGTCGTATTCCTATGCTCAGAAAGAGCTTCTTGGCTAACCGGCACTACGATCAACCTTGATGGTGGTGTAGCAAACAGAGGAGGATACTAATACTCAAGTCGAGAACTAAAATGCAAAATAATTCCTAGGATAAAAGTCATTGAAACATTTAATAATTAGAGAGAAGGTCAAGAAAATCGGAACAATACATTTTCCCCACAAAAGGAGATGAATTAATGGATGACGCCCGAACTACTGAAGGATTTATGTCGATGAAGGGTGGTGGCTATTATTCAAAAGCAACCATCGGTGCAAAGCATGTTATAGATAACGCTGCACACTTGATTTTTGACTCCTTGGTGAGAATGAACCCTAAAGATGATGGAACCATTTTTACAGTAGCCGACATGGGTTGTGCCGATGGTGGTACGTCGATATCAACTATAGGTAAAATTCTAAAGTATATTAGGAAAACGACCCCATCACGGCCAATTCAAATGGTTTATACGGACCTTCCAAAGAATGATTTCAGCCAGGTGTTTCAAAATGTACATGGTCAAACCGATATGAAGACTTACATCGGGGATATTGAAGACCTATACATTTTCTCTTCAGCTACTTCCTTTCATAAACCAATATTTCCTGCTGGATCATTAAACCTCGGCATTTCTGCAACTGCCTCGCATTATGTAAGCGAACAACCGTGCATAATTTCCAATCATATTCACATGGTAGGGTCTGCAGGCGAAGAGCGTGCTGCCTATCAAGAACAAGGACGCCTTGATTGGGAACGGATGCTTCTAAATAGGGCAAGGGATTTGGCTCCAACAGGAAGACTGGCATTATTTAATTTTGGCATTGATGAAAAAGGTAGATATCTGGGATCAACTGGTGGCGTAAATATGTTCGACACGTTTAACCAGTTGTGGAAATCTCTAATAGATGACGGAATAATTTCAGAAGAAGAGTATTTAAATACAAACTTCCCACAAAGTTATAGGACAGTAGAAGAATTTACGGCTCCCCTAGAGGACGAAAACAGTTGCGTTTATAAAGCAGGACTGCGGATCGAGCATGTTGAAACCCGGGTCGTCGCGTGCCCGTTTGCTGAGGATTTTAAACGTCATGGTGATAGCATCAAATTTGCTAAGGAATATATTCCTACCTTAAGATCCTGGAGCGAAGCGACATTCGCCAATGGTTTATCGGACAGGAGGTCACCCGACGAACAGAGAAAAATCCTAGATGACTTTTATGGAAAGTATCAGTGTCTAGTGGAGGAGTCGCCCGCGGGCCATGGTATGGATTACGTTCATTGTTATCTGATAATCAGAAAAGACTTTTAAAGATCAAACATCATCAAATATCTCTCACGGAGCTGAAAATGTTACCACAACAACCTCTGATAACCGGAAGACGTCATATGGTTGTGGCTGGTCATTATCTGGCCACCGAAGCTGGTCTGAAAATTTTGGAAGCTGGAGGTAATGCCGTAGACGCTGGCGTTGCTGCAGGCATAGCGCTTGGTGTTTTACATAGCGATCAGGTACAGTTTTCGGGAGTAGCTCCCATGCTTATTTATATCAAAAAGCTCAATAAAGTAATTAGTGTGGCTGGACTTGGGCACTGGCCAAAAGCAGCTAACTTAGAATTTTTTGAAACAAGACATGGCGGGAAAATACCACTCGGCATCCATAGAACCGTAGTACCTGCTGCCCCGGATGCCTGGATCAAAGTCTTGTCTAAATTTGGAACAATGTCTTTTGGAGATGTTGCGTCAACCGCAATTAAATATGCGCGAGAGGGCTTTACCGTTCACCCAACTATGGCCAATTTTCTTTTTAGATATCGTGAAAACTACAAACTTTGGCCATCTAACCAAGCCATCTGGCATAGAGATGGGCAACCTCTTAAAGAGGGAGATCTGCTGGTTCAAACTGATCTTTCTAACAGCATACAGTATATGGTGGATGAAGAAGCTGCGGCCTCATCTAAAGGCAGACAAGTGGGATTGAAAGCCGCACGCGATGCCTTTTACATTGGAGATATCGCAAAGAAGATTATTCATTTTCACAAAGAAAATGGTGGCCTTCTGACAGCTGAAGATCTTTCAAACTACTCCACACCTATAGAAGAACCACTTTCCATAAAATACAGAGATATAAACATTTATAGTTGCAAACCCTGGTGCCAAGGACCTGTTTTGCTCCAAATGCTCCGTATTCTAGAAGGGTTTGATCTATCTAAGTTGGGACACAATAGCGTGGATTATATTCATACCATAGCGGAAACTATCAAGTTAGCCTTTGCGGACCGTGAAACTTTCTATGGTGATCCAGATTTTGTTGATGTACCTATCGAACAATTACTTTCTAGCGATTTTGCGTCAAAGCGACGCGCACTGATTAATCCCCAAAAAGCCTTTCCTGCTATGCCAGCCGCGGGCCAAATAGACGGATATGGTTTTACGCCTTTTCCAGCGTTAGCAAATTCATCGGCATCCTTTTCGGCTCCTGATACCTCCTACACGTGTTCAATCGATCAAGAAGGGAACGTATGTTCTATAACTCCTTCTGATGTATCCTTTGAAAGTCCTGTGATTCCTGGACTTGGGTTCTGTCCTTCGGCAAGGGGTTCGCAGTCGTTTGCAATGGAAGGTCATGCCTCCAAGATAGCGCCGGGTAAGCGGCCACGACTTACGCCCAATCCCGCAATGGCGTTTCAACCTAACCGGCTAATCATGCCCTTTGGCGCGCCCGGTGGCGACACACAGCCTCAAGGTATGTTGCAAGTTCTCCTCAACCATCTCGTATTTGGAATGGATATACAAACCGCCATTGAAGCACCTCGCTTTAGCACTCATAGTCAACCAAACTCGTTTGAACCGCACGATTGTAAGCCTGGCCGATTATCGATAGAAAATGACATTGACCAAGATATAGGGGAAGAATTAGCCGAGCTTGGTCATGATGTAGAGTGGCTACCTTCAAGGTCAGATGCTGTGGCAGGTGTTTGTGCTATTAGTGCTAATCTGGAAACTGGCCTAATTTCTGGTGGCGCAGATCCCAGAAGATCGGGCAGGGCCATGGGATGGTAATTTGCGCATAATTTTCTTAATTTGGGCTCAGTTTTCCTGATTGATATTCTCGCTCTATGTTACATACGTTGCTGCAACTAGAGCGTCGACTTCGTGCCGGTTAGGTATTCCTTTACGTCCACCAAAGCGTGTACATTTAATAGCTGCAGCTGAACAAGCAAATTGTCCCGCTTTTTTAATGGGCATTCCTTCGCATAAACCCAAAGCAAATGCCCCATGGAAGACATCACCGGCGGCTAAAGTATCTATTGCGTTTATTTGCGGGGGTGAAATTTTGTTAATTTTTCCATTCTCTACCCAAACAAAGCCTTCGTGCCCAAGTGTAACTCCACATAACACTCCAAGTGATTGCGTGCACCCTAAAAGATTTTCCTCTAAGTTGTCAGATCCGGAAAATAATCTAAAACCTGGCTTTGAAAAGATTGCGTGCGTAGAAAGTGGTGCAAGTTCCTTTAGGACAGACGGGTCAGCTACGTCACCGTCAAAAACCCTCAACAAACCTCTCTTTTTTGCTTCTCTCATAATAGATGAAGCACCTTCTGGCCACCTTACATCAACTAAAATGCAATCTACGTCATCGAGTTCATTCATAGGAAGCCAAGAAGTATCTGCGCCTAGCGATGTATCAAAATATGATACAACTAAACGTTGGCCTGTATCATCAACTAAGACTGAAGACATGGGAGTTCGGGCGCCAGGGACCCGCCTAATTGAACTTGTATCAACTCCTATGCTCAATAGGTCTTTTAGGAAAAAATCCCCTGGGGTATCGTCGCCAATCCGGCCCCATAATTTTACAGAACCGCCCAGAGAAACAGTCGTGGCCGCTGCAGCGACTGCCATACCTGCCCCAATGATAGTACCATCCTTAGCCATTATTTTTTCATCGCCTGTTGATAGCATTGGGACCTTGAGAATTGTGTCAACTACACATGCACCTAAACTTATGAATTTCTTGGGGTTGTTTTTTTTAATTGTCATCTCACCAATGATCCGTTTGTGCAAATTTCCTAGGTGTTCGGCTGCAGTAATCTAAGCAAACCTGACAAAATTTAAGATCACGCAGGACCTTTATATCATAAGCACACACAAAAATGATTCATCAAAAAAAGAGTGCCATCGTTGTAGTATTGTGTCTCCTTCTGCTATCCTTTGTTTACGAATTCCCTCTTATGCACTCGGAACGTTATGCCTAGCCTATTACATTTACCTCTTGATCCTTTTTCTAGAAAAATAAGAATCGTATTAGGTGAAAAAAAGATAACTGCATCACTCGCAGTTGAACCCATTTGGGAACGCCGACACGAATTTCTTTCTATCAACCCTGCGGGGACAGTTCCCGTCTTCATAGAAGATGATGGAACTACGATTTCGACCTCACAGGCAATAGCTGAATATTTAGAAGAAACGTCAACAGAACCTGCTTTAATATTTGGTACAGCTTTACAGCGCGCTGAAATTCGACGTCTTTGTAATTGGTTTGATGTCAAATTTAATACTGAAGTGACCGAATATTTACTTGGTGAGAAAATAATGAAACGCTTCCTTGGGCTTGGCGAGCCAAGTAGTGAAACCATTAGAGCCGGTTACGCCAATATTGATACCCATCTGGGTTATATAGAGTATCTAGCTGAGCAACGAGCCTGGCTAGCAGGCGATAATTTTTCATTGGCAGATATTACTGCTGCTTCACACATTTCGTGTATCGATTACCTAGGTGACATAGCTTGGGAAGACTACCAGCAAGCAAAACAGTGGTATGCACGAATTAAATCCAGGCCTAGTTTTCGTCCCCTACTACAAGATTTAATTCCAGGAACACAGCCTCCGGCCCACTACAAGAACTTAGATTTTTAGCAAATATTATGACAGGTTTACCGTACATCCATTCCGGAAGCACTTTCTGGAAACTGGCTATGTTCTATGCGACGTATTTTTTTGTTTTTGGCATTTACATGCCGTACTGGCCACTTTGGCTAAATGACATTGGTTTGACGCCGGTTGAAATTGGGTGGGTTCTTGCGGGTGCGTTTTGGATAAAAGTTGTTGTTCAGCCGGTTGTAGCTCATGTTGCGGACACAACAGGGAGAACTAAAATTTTAACTGCCGTGCTTATGGGCATGAGTGCAATTGGTTTCGCCATACTATCTGATCTACAGAGCTTCTGGCCTATTTTCCTTATAACAGTAATAACGGCTGCCTGTTATCAACCTGTTTTACCTATTATGGAAAGCGTCATTCTCAACTTTGCTAAGATAGGGAATTTGCGTTATGGACACATAAGGCTTTGGGGCTCTGTTACCTTCATCATTGCAACTTTAGGAGGCGGCTGGCTCTTCGATGGAGGAAGGAGTGACCGTATTATATGGTTTTTAGTTGTAGGAATGACCTTGGTATCGTTGTCTTGTCTACTTATCCCTAATCAAACACAGTTCGAACGAACGAAATCTAAAATAAAAACTTATGCCAAATTGTTTCTTTCACCCCTGTTTATCTTTTTTTTAATTACCACGGGCCTAATACATATCAGTCATTCAGTTTTATACGGTTTTGGGACATTGTATTGGCGTTCGCTTGGACATTCGGAGACAATAATAGGATTGTTCTGGTCCATTGGTGTATTAGCAGAAATTTTCTTATTCACCGTCGTTGGAAGACATGAAAAGCAAGTAGGGTATTTGTTTTTACTACTATTAGCTGCAGCGGCTGCGGTCGCGCGTTGGCCATTACTTGCCATCTTTGATAACCAAATTGCAATTATTGTATTGCAAACACTTCACGGTTTTACTTTTGGTGCTGCACATCTAGGCGCTATGGCTTTTTTAACCAAGCACGTTCCCAAAGAGATTTCAGCAACTGGCCAAAGTTTATATTATACTTTAATTGGGGGCATTTTTTCAGGCTGCATGTTACCGCTTGCTGGCAAGCTATATAGTGATCTTTCTGGCAGTGCTTTTTTTATAATGAGCTGCTTCGCCGGATGTTCTTTGATTAGCTTGCTGGTCTTAAGTCGAATAGCTAGGCACGATTTAAAAACTATTAAAGGGTGAGCCGGTTAAACGACAAACCTTTTTTATTAAAACTTCTAATTCTCGCTTGATGGACTATGACGACGTAACAGTGGGGTAATTATTATACCAAACACAAGGACTAATGCAGGAATTCCAAAAGCTTTGAAGGTTACCCATGTATCAGTTTCAAAAAGTCGCCAAACTATTTCATTAACTATCGCCAAGAAAAAAAACATTCCAACCCAAAGTTTTGTAATCAGTACCCAGCCCTGATCTGTCAATTGAAGCATGCGCCCCAGTAAAATCTTCAAAAAATTTTGCCGAAATATTAGCCCAAGAATTAGAGCCACAGCAAATAATGTATTAACGATAGTGGGTTTTATCTTTATAAAAATTTCGTTGTCAAAATATAAAGTGAGACCACCAAATACCATAATTAATAGGCATGTTATAGCTGGCATAGGAGGGATGGCCCTCTCCACCCAAAAAGTGATCATGATAACAGCTAGTGTTGCAGCCATCAAAGCCGCTGTTCCGATCATTATGCCATAAAAGTAATTGATAGCGAAAAATACCACAAGCGGACCTAAATCTATCAGTGTCTTCTGGCCAGCTGTAAGTGCCCTTTCCGTCATGCCGCCTCTCCTTGAGTTTTTAATGAAGCAGCCTCACAAACTGCAAAATAAGCATGCCGTATTATTTCCGGCTCAGCATCAAGACCGCTGGCCTCTTCTGCAAGATACTTTCTCCATGCCTTAGCGCCAGGTTCTGCATGAAATAATCCCAGCATATGCCGAGTTATTGATTTAACCGGGACCCCCAGAGACTTTTGAGTAGCCGCATAGTTGACCATCATATCTATCACATCTTTTCTAGTCTTATTTTTCTCCTGCTCTCCATAGATTAAATTATCAACTATTGATAGAACCCAAGGTGTTTTGTAGGCCGCCCTGCCAAGCATAACACCATCCAGCTTGGACAGGCGCTTCGTTACCTCTTCAAGCGTTTCTAAACCCCCATTCAAAATAATCTTTAATTTGGGCCACCTTACCTTCATTTCTTCTACCAAATCATAATTTAAAGGAGGAATTTCTCGGTTTTGAGCAGGGCTTAATCCTTTTAAGAATGCTTTACGAGCGTGGATAATGAAAACTTCACAACCCGCATTTGCAATCTTTTCTATGAAATTTGGAAGTGCCTTTTCGGGAACTTGATCATCAACTCCAATGCGGCACTTAACAGTTATCGGCAGTTTTACAACTCGGTTCATTGCCTCAAAACATTTTGCAACCAACGCTGGCTCTTTCATGAGGCAAGCCCCAAAGTAACCACTTTGAACGCGATCACTGGGGCAACCTACATTTATATTTACTTCGTCATATCCCCAATCCTCAGCGATCCGAGCGCATTCAGTCATTTGAAACACTTCTGATCCACCTAACTGCAGAGCTATTGGATGCTCCTGCTCATTAAAGTCTAGAAGACGTTTTTTATCCCCAAAAAGGATGGCTTGCGGCGTAATCATTTCAGTGTAAAGCCTTACCCGCTCAGAAATAAGTCTCAAAAAGTAGCGCTCGTGCCGGTCAGTCCAATCCATCATTGGTGCAACGCAGAACCTGTGACTATCTTTCTGTAAATATTTCGTAGCGGTCGACATTTTTTTCATTGAACTGTGGACTTTTTCAAATACTAATAGCCAAGAAGAGGATTTTAAGGAACCCCTAAAAAAAAGCTGTCATTAGAATGCTAGCACCAGCACAACCAATTAAAGTGTAAATAGTTCCAAGTCGAAACCATAATATAAGGATCCCTGCTAAAACCGTAAGACCCAAACTTAAGAGATCAATACTTGATATGGCTGGTAGTTTCAGCGAAAAATTTAACCAACTCACTTCATTCAATTGCTTGAATGTAACATGCATTCCAAACCATATAGCTAGGTTTAAAACAACACCCACAACGGCAGAGGTTATTCCCGACAAAGCCGCTGCTATCCGGGTATTTGCTCGCAACCTCTCGATATATGGTGCACCAAGGAAGATCCACAAAAAACATGGTGCGAATGTTACCCACAACGTCACAAGAGAGCCCAGCAAACCAAGATTTATTGGAGATAGAGCCGCTTCAGACCTGTAAGCACCTATAAATCCTACAAACTGGGTAACTAGAATAAGTGGGCCAGGGGTAGTCTCAGCCAACCCAAGACCATCAAGCATTTCATTTGGGGTAAGCCAGTTAAAAACCTCAACAGCTTGTTGAGCCATATAAGCGAGGACTGCGTATGCACCCCCGAATGTCACAACTGCAAGTTTACTGAAAAAAATACTTTGCTGAAAAAATATATTTTCGGCTCCAAACATTAACCAAATCAGAAATATTGGCGAAAGCCAAAGCGATAGCAGTATTGTAAAAACCTTAACAGATCGAGAGAGGGACGGTTGGGTGTGTGATAATTCGCCTGCTAGTTCCATCCTATCTATTACTGTTACTACATCGTCATTTATTTTTGTTTCAGAGGGCTTGTTATGGCTATTGCCCAGTCGAAGATGTCCAACCACGATCCCAAAAATTCCTGCACAAATTATGATATAGGGGAAGGGTATTGAGAAAAGGAAGATAGCTAAAAAAGAGGCAATTGCTATCGCGAGCATGTACCCAGACGTGATAGCTCTTTTCCCTATTTTGATCACAGCGTCAATAACCACGACTAGTACCGCAGCTTTTATCCCTAAGAAAGCAGCCTCAACTAATAGTATGTCGCTAAATGCTACATAAACCCAGCTCAACGCAAAAATAACCAATGCGCCTGGTAAAATAAAAAGCAGACCTGCAACCAATCCACCTTTGGTTTTATGCAGTAGCCAACCAATGTAGGTAGCTAATTGCTGAGCCTCTGGACCCGGCAGAAGCATGCAGTAATTTAAGGCATGTAAAAACCTTTCTTCATCAAGCCACCGTTTCTCTTCCACAAGAATACGATACATCAAAGCAATTTGGCCGGCCGGACCTCCAAAACTTAAAATGCCAATTTTAAACCAAACAACTAAAGCTTCTATCGAATTCGGGCTGTGTGATAATTTTTGGTCGGAGTGAGCCATGTTAAAAATTGCAAACTTCTAAAAAATAGTGATTACCTCAGACTAGAAGTATAAAATCCTGTACCTCTATCTTATTCTTGTTGCCAGCCCAAGAGGATCTCTCCAGGCAATAAACTTCTACAGATAATCTCGTGTGAAAGCTATTCGATAATGCAACGACCAATTATTATACAGTCATTTCATGCCAGTCCTTGGCCAAAAGTTATCGAAGTGGCAGTCGAAAGCGTTGCCTCTTGGGCAAAAACGAGGAATTACCGGTACATATTATTTGGAGACGAGGTGATGGATTTGTTGCCCGATGAGTTTACCGTTAAATGCTCTAATCGACTACCGATGATGATTGATCTAGCAAGACTCCTAGTAATAAGGCAACTTTTTGAAGAAGGTGCAGAACAGGTAATTTGGTTCGACGCTGATGTGCTAATATTTTCGCCACAGCACTTCGATGTGGACCTTACGCCCGAGCAGGTAGTAGGTCGGGAAATTTGGGTTTCCAAAACAAAAGCTGGAAGTTGGAAAGCCTATAAACATGTGCACAACGCGGTACTCAGCTTTCGACGAACATCACCAATTTTAGATTTTCTTATCTTTGCCACAGAGCGTATTGGCAAACAGCTAAATGCTCCAGCGAGCCCTCAATTGGTTGGTCCAAAATTGTTTTCCCACATTCACAACTTAGTTAACCTCAACGTTTGGGAAGAGGCTGGCATGCTAAGTCCTGGAGTAATGTCAAACATTATTAATAAAGGGGGACCTGCGCTTGATTGCCATCTACGTAAACAGACTAGGCCTGCTCTAGCAGCAAACCTTTGCTACTCCCTTGTAAGTAAAAAAATAGACGACATCTTTGTTGATGAGGATTTTTTGTTGGACGCCGCCAATGAGTTACTAAAGCGGTTTTATAAGTCTGGACTGACGCCCATGTAAAAAAGAAGGCCCGTTAGGGCCTTCTCGTGAGTGGACCTGTGGTGGGCCCAATTTCATAGCCTAAGCTAGGGGCGAAGGTTGCTCCGGTACCATTGTAAGAAACCCTCTTGCACACCACACAGCCTTATTCTCACTAGACATCGGATCACCTCCTTTCGTTTGTTTCAGATATTTTTTTTTAACACGCTCAACTTTACATTCAAATAGGTTTTTGGCCCTTTAGCTCTTTTTAATCCTTTTGATGGTTAATCTTTGTTTAGCCCTCCATTATACCCGATATTGTAAAGCCTCCGTCTACCCCTACCACGTGGCCAGTGGTGAAACTACAATTTGGCGATGCTAAAAAGGCTGCAACCTCGGCTATTTCTTCAGGGCGACCATAGCGAGCCAATGGCATACGGTCAGCCACACTCGGCCAAGGTTGGTCTGGTTGGTCATCCCTTGTTTTTGTGGGCCCAGGCGCGACTGCATTAACTAGAATGTCATGCTCGGCTAACTCTATTGCCATAGTTTGTGTTAGATTAATTATGCCTGCCTTACTCGCACCATAAGCAGCTCTTCCACGGCCGCCAAAAACACCAGAGTTAGAAGCGATATTAACTATTCTTCCTCCCTTACCCTGCTCAATCATCCTTCTCGCAGCGATTTGGCCACACTTAAAAACTCCACCCAGATTTACCTCTAATACTCTATCCCAAAAGTCATCATGCATATCAAGAAATGGGGCCCTATCCATAATACCTGCGTTACAAATTAATACATCGATATTTCCCATCTGGCTTGAGGCCTCAGCAAACATTCTTTCTATTGACGACCTCGATGAAACATCCACCTCTAGGGAATAAACCATTCCAGTAGACTTTATTCTAGCTGCTGCAAGATCAGCCGCTTCTTTGTCTTTATCTGCCACACAAACACATAAGCCATCCATTGCTAGCTTTTCAGAGATTGCCCGACCTATGCCGCGAGCTCCACCGGTCACGATTGCAGTTCTTTGGAATTCTGACATTATTGATGTTCCATTTTTTTGTTACAGTTTCAATGAAACTAAAGAATATTTAGTTTAGATTAATCATATCTTACAGGATCGTTTACGAAATTTATCGTTATGCTATTAATGATTGTAAGTTATACAAGAACGTTTATCAGTTTAAGCCTTCGGGAGTTTTTAAATGAATGGCATAAAAGATCTATTTAAGCCAGGTAAGCTTGTTACGGCACCTGGAATTTTTGACGGTATCTCTGCCCGTATCGCAGACCCTTTCAAGTTCGAACTACTCTATATGACGGGTTATGGAACAGTCGCATCGCATTTAGGTATGCCAGATGCAGGGATCGCTAGCTACACCGATATGGTAGGCCGGGTCCAAATGATATCTAATGTTGTCAATACACCATTCATAGCAGATGGCGACACTGGCTATGGGGGTTTGTTGAACATGCAACACACAATCAGAGGTTATGAACTCGCGGGCGCAGCAGGAATACAGATCGAAGATCAAGAATTCCCAAAAAAATGTGGGCACACACCGGGCAGACGAGTGATTCCTATTGAAGACATGGTGCAAAAAATACGGGTTGCTGTAGAGACTCGGTCTTCTTCTGACTTTCTTATAGTTGCTAGAACAGATGCACGAACGAGCTACGGCTTGGACGAAGCACTAAAGCGAGCAGAGGCTTTTGCAGAAGCCGGTGCAGATATTTTATTTATAGAGTCACCCGAGTCAGTTGATGAAATGGAAAGGATTTGCGCTAGTTTCGATGCGCCGCTTTTGGTTAATGTGGTGGATGGTGGAAGCACTCCTGTTCTCTCTAAACAAGAATATATAGACTTGGGATATCAAGTAGCTATCTATCCAGGAACTGGCTTTTTAGCCTGCGCTCATGCTTTGAATTCAGTGTATGGCACTATTAAAGAAACAGGCTCATCGGTTGATGTAGAAGTTCCGTTGAGAGACTTCATGACAATGGCAAAAGATATGGGTTTTCAAGATGTTTGGGATTTTGATAAACGTCACGAACAGATTCAATAAGGATAACCTTCTATTAGACATAATATTGGTAGGAAAATAGTGGAAGATTTTTTGGAAACATATAGAGGTGATGTGTCTCCTTGGGAAGTTGATTCAACCGAACACTTCACCGTAGCGTATTATTATGAAAAATTCGAAGCTGCAACCTTTCGTTTTCTCCGTCATCTCAGGTTAGACCCATTGCTTTGCAAGACAAAAGCAGCGCTTACACATTACAAAACCGAGCTGCACAACCGGGATATTTATTATATAAAAAGCGGCCTAATATCAGCTGGCGAAAACCCAATAATAGGACACAAATTATTTAAGGCTGACAGCGATATTTTATGCACAACAATGCAACAAACTTTGTTAGGAATTTCTATTGAAGGTTCAACGACCGCGTGGGATGGCGACAGTAAGGAAAATCGTCATCAACCAGGAGACGAAACATCTTGGGTGCAGTCCTTGAAAGACGTAGTTCAGCCACATGAAGTTAACTGGTCTGGCAGTCTATCTTTGCCTGGATATATTCACCGGTTTTCGACGGCGAATAGTTTTATAATGGCAGCATTTGGTCTAACTCCAGATTACCTTACAAAGTCTAGAATTGGACTTTCCACATTTGAGTTTCAACTTGAGTTTCATAATTCAGTTAAGTCTGGCGATTTAATTAATATCGAAAGCTGTATTGCCCAGTTGGGGAGTTCATCTGTGAGATTCTATCATCGCATGGCAAATGCTGAAACAGGCGAAGAGGTAGCAACCCTAAGTCAGTACGGTGTTCACCTTGATCTTGATAGTCGCAGACCAACACCTATCCCGGATGATCTACGAACTAAGGCGGAATATCTACTCCCAAAAATTTGAGAAACTAAAATGTAATTCATAGCGAAGGCCATATCTGCCTACTAGGAGAAATTAATGCGCGCTGCAGTTCTTACTCGTAGAAGTTGGATAGAAATACTTGAGCAAAAAATACCACCCACGAATGGAGATGAAGTCAGGATCAGGATAAAAGCAGGGGGCATTTGTGGCTCTGATATTCACTACTTTCAACACTATAAAATGGGAGATTTCCCCGTAAAAGAACCATTTATCCTAGGTCATGAAGCGGCTGGCGTAGTTGAGACAGTTGGAGAAAATGTTAGAGACTTGCAGAGTGGTGACCTAGTGGTAGTGAACCCAAGTCATCCTTGTAAAAACTGCAGCTATTGTTTCTCAGGAAGAGAACTCTTATGTGCCAATATGAAATTCTTAGGGAGTTCTAGAAAATTCCCCCATATTCAAGGAATGTTCTCTCAGAGTTTTACTACGAAACGATCGCAATGCTTTAAACTACCTCCAAATCTCTCCCCACATCATGCCGCTTTCGCAGAACCACTCTCGGTTGCCATGCATGCTGTTCAGAATGTTGGCGTCTTAATCGGTGCCAATGTCTTGATTTCCGGAGCGGGACCAATTGGCTGTTTGATCCTTATGGTGGCGAAGTTAGGGGGAGCGAATACTGTTACAATAACAGATATTAAAAAAGAGCCTCTGCGAGTTGCGGAGAATATTGGCGCAACAAGAGCTCTAGATATCTCACAATCGGTAGACAAAATAGCGTTAAAAGGCGACCCAAGAGGAAGCTTTGATGTAGCTTTTGAAGCTTCAGGAAATGCGGATGCGGTAATGCAGGCCATCAAAAATCTCAAGCCAGGAGGCACTTTTGTACAAGTAGGAACATTTCAAAATACAAATATTTCTATTCCGTCAGACGTGGTGATGACAAAAGAGTTAACTCTCAAAAGTTCGTTTAGATTTGATAAAGAATTTTCTTGGGCAGCTGAATATCTTGCGGCCAAAAGAATCGATGTCGCGCCGCTATTGTCTCATGTTTTTCCCATGGAGGAGGCTAATAAGGCGTTTCAGCTTGCTCAGGATCGAACAAAAGCGATGAAAATCCATTTAGCGTTTTAAATTTAACTGAGAGGGCTTTCGCACCTCTTGTATATTTTTAAAATTCTCGCTCAATGCAAAAGTCTATAACCGAGGTTAAAGCTTGCTTTGCTTCGCAGTCGCTAAATAAATCCAATGAATCTCTAGCCAATGCAGCGTAATGTCGGGCCCTGGTCATAGTATCTTCCAGTGTGCAATGCTGCTTAATTAAGGATTGAGCTCTATCTAGATCATCAGGACGCTGTTCAAGTTCTTCCAGACAACGTTTCCAAAAATTTTTCTCTTCTTCATTTCCCCTTCGAAAGGCAAGGATAACAGGCAAAGTGATCTTTCCCTCACTGAAGTCATCACCAATTGTTTTTCCTAATTCTGCTTGTCGCGCGGAGTAATCCAAAGCGTCATCCACTAGCTGAAACGCTATACCCAAATTGGTTCCATAAGCGGCCAAAGCTTCTTCCTCGATTTTTGGTCGATCTGCTACAACCGCACCAATTCGTGCAGCGGCAGAAAAAAGCTCGGCGGTCTTAGATTGAATTACTTCCAAATAATCAGACTCGCTGGTCGTGGTGTCGTTGGTTGTTAGCAGTTGGTGAACTTCGCCTTCTGCTATAACTGCTGAAGCGTTCGATAAAAGTTTTAGAACATGAAGCGACCCATCGCTGACCATAAGTTGGAAAGCTCGGCTAAATAGAAAATCACCAACTAATACACTGGGTTGATTCCCCCAGACTGAATTAGCCGTCAACTTTCCCCGTCGGAGCTCGCTCGCATCGACGACGTCATCATGTAACAATGTTGCTGTATGAATAAACTCTACACACGCTGCTAACTTTATATGACGATCACCCGAGTATTGGCAAAGGGCAGCAGTTCCTAGGGTAAGCAATGGTCTGAGACGTTTACCTCCAGCTGCTATCAGGTGACCCGCTAACTGGGGTATTAGGTGAACAGGACTTTGCATGTGCTCGAGTATTGTTGCATTGACCTTGTCGAGATCCTGGGTCACTAGTTTCATAAGTAGGTCTAGCGACGGCTTTTTAGCCAACTCTCCAGATGTTTTAAAATCTATAATAGTGGCCACTCGATGACTCCATAATTATCAAATTCCTGTAAACGCTTCTTGACTGGCATATTTGTATACGATTGCATAGAAGTTTTAAACTGCGTCACCCCGTCGCGCAAATCACCTTGCAAATAATTGAGATTAAAATTGAAAGAGCTTATTAGAACCAATGACCTTGTTAGACTATCTTTCTTGCTGGCCCACCTTAAGTCAGAGGGAATTGAAGGTCATGTAATAGACAATAACATGAGCATAATGGAAGGAAGTGCTAATGCTATTCCTCGACGCCTAATGGTATCCGCTTCTGACTATATTGACGCTAAAAAGCTACTTGATCAGCTAGGTGAAGAATAAAAATGAAAATCGAAAAATTCACCATAGATAATTTTCTTGGGGAAAAACTGCAAATTAAACAACCGGCGAGAGGATATCGGATCGGGATAGATACTGTTCTATTAGCGAGCGCAACTAAACCTAAGGCTGGGGCGAAAGTTTTGGACCTAGGTTGTGGCGTTGGTGGAATTTCGCTGTGCTTATTAACCAAGCACCCCAGTATATCTGTCGTTGGAATGGACCTAGATAGAGATTTAATAAAAATTGCTAAAGAAAATAATCTCACTGGTGGCTTCGAGAAACGATTTAAACCTCTCACAGGCTCTGTTTTGGACCCTCATAAAAGTCTTGTGCCAAATACATTCGATTTAATCGTGACTAATCCACCTTATCTAGAAAGCAACAGGTCTAATCCTTCTCCAGAAAAACGCAAGAATTCCGCCAATGTAGAAACTGAAGTTGATTTGTGTACATGGCTTAATTTTTCAGCAAAGTTTCTAAAGCCAGGAGGCAATATCTCACTTATTCATCGTGCCGACCGGCTTGACCATATTCTGGCCCTTATGAGAACGAGTTTTGGTGGCCTTAGTGTATATCCCTTATGGCCTAAAACAGGGCTTCCAGCCAAAAGAGTAATAGTTTCCGGTATCAAAGGTAGCGCAAGTCCAACAAAAATCTTGCCAGGAGCTATTATACACAATGCCGACGGCTCTTACACAGCGCCGGTACAAGCAGCTCTTACAGGAGAGAAGTTACTCGCCGATCTACTTAACTAAATAATCTCATCGTAACTACCTCTTGATATTCTGCACGCGATCAAAGTAAAGGTATCCCTAGTACTAAGCGCAATATTTACGGCATCCTCTAGTTGCGTTCTTGTTTGGACAACAAACCCTTTGCCACCCGTAGCCAATGCGATGCTTTTGAAATCGGTTTCTTCCATATCGACGCCCACATTCTTATATTGCAGCTCTCTTTGTTTTTTTTCTATCAGCGCTAAAGAGGCATCAACAAAAACAACCACAATTACGGGTAAACCCAAATCCCTAAGCGTTATAAGCTCACCGAGTACCATTTCCAAACCACCATCCCCCATAAATGCAACAACTACCCTAGCTGGGTCGGCAAGTTTAGCACCAGTAGCAAGGGGTAATGCACATCCCATTGTACAAAATGCACTAGACTGAAGGGCAGATCGTGGAACATATGTGCGCCATGCCTGGCTTATGAGAATTCTATGCGCTCCAGAATCCATTGTTATTACAGTATCTCTTGGGACAAGACTTCTGACCGTTTCTGTAATAGCGCCCGGGCCCCATTCTTGCTTTTGACCGTAGATCGTCTCATGTTTATTGCGCACTTCTATCAACTCACCATTTCCCCAGGTGGTTTTTTTCTCCAAACCCTTTGAAAGCGCTTCAATACCCTCGCTTATGTTACAAACAAAGCGTATTGAGGATTTATGCATATACGAATACTCAGGCGCTATTAGAAACTCAACAACCCTCGTTTTTGTAGAATCCCATAAATTCCTCCAACCAGTTCTCATCTCAATCGGGTCATAACCGACAAGTAATATTAAGTCAGCAGCATGAACGACTGGACTGATATTTTTGTCTCCTAGGGGCGATAAACCGGCGGCGCCAAGACTTAATTCATCATCATCGGGGACGATACCTTTCGCCTTGTAAGTAGTGACAACGGGCACACCAAATTTTTTGCAAAAATCTATTATTGGGCTACTTGCATTTTGATGCACGGCATCTAAACCAACTATCATCAATGGGTTTTGTGCTTCCAGCAACCACTGTCGAGCTTTGTTAAGCACTTCCCCGTTCGCTGGCTTTATTGGAGCGGGTGTTGCTCTAGTTGGTATTTTGCTCACTGGGTGGAGTTGGTTGGCTATTTTTATTGGTAAGTCAAGATGCACCGGACCCGGCCTACCTTCAGTAGCAATAGCTATCGCTTTATCGATAAGTTCCTCTACAAAACCATCCGACACACGAAAACTTGCTTTTGTTATGGGGGAAAAAACGGAGCAGTGATCAAAAACTTGATGGTTATAAGTCACCGAGTCAGCTGGGTCCACGCATCCAGTAATTACAATAAGAGGTACCCGGTCCTGTAAAGCATTCACCGTAACATTAACGGCGTTAGCCGCTCCTGGACCGACAGTTGCTATCAGTAGTCCAGGGGCCTTCGTAATATGGTGCACGCCCTCCGCCATGAATCCGGCAGCATTTTCATGTTTTGACAAAAGAAATTTGATACCAGCATCTTCCAAAGCATCGATTATCGTTAGTACTTCGCCGCCTGGTATACCAAAGGCAAACCTTACGTTCGCCTCATAAAGGCGCCTAGCTATAATATCGGCTGCTCTATGCTTTCGAGATTTCACAAATTTTCTATTCGGCTGCCTGCAAACCTTTTTTTGATGCTTCCTGCTCAGCCATCTGCAAGAATCCCTCACGTGTTTGCGGTAACTTCATCTCAAGTATACGAGAGGCTACGACTGTTCGCAGTATTTGCGCTGTCCCCCCTCCAATAGTGAACATCCTAGCATCTCTGGCCAAACGCTCCATCGGATAGTTGCGCGAATAGCCCCGCGCTCCAAAGATCTGGAGGGCGTCATTTGTAACCTTAAGAGCCATTTCAGAAGTAAAAATTTTTCCTTGCGCCGCTAGTGTTGGATCAGGAAAAGGACTACCATTTTGCCCTGCACTTAGAGCCGCTTTATGTAATAAGGAGCGAGCCGCTTCAATTTGAACTGACATATCAGCAAGCATCCACTGCAACCCCTGAAATTCCGCTATTGGCCGACCAAATTGCTCGCGCTCTTTAGCAAACTTCAGGGCGTTTCTGTACGCGCCAACAGCTAATCCTAGAGCCACAGTTCCTGCGCCTACTCTTTGTGAGTTATACGCATTCATCAAATCAGCAAAGCCACGTTTAAAGCCAGAAGGCGGCATTAGAACCATATTTTCCGGGACTTCCAAATCTTCGAATAATAATTCTGTTTCTGGTATACCACGAAGTCCCATAGTTGGCTCTCGTGCACCGAGCTTTAGTCCATCAGCTTCACCGCGAATTGCTAAAAACCCACCGATACCTAACTCGACGTTATTTTCGTCAAAAACCCTGGCGAAAATTAAGTGAAGTTTCGAAACCCCACCTCCCGTAATCCAATGCTTTTTTCCATTGATTACATACTTATCACCACGCTTGTCAGCCCGTGTGGTCATTTGCGATGCCGCGCTTCCTGCATCTGGTTCTGTAATACAAATCGCAGGCTTATCACCAGCGAGCACCAATTCGGCTGCCAATCGTTTCTGAAAGTCTGTTCCGTAATGCATGACCGCGGATATCGCACCCATATTTGCTTCTACAGCTATCCTCCCTGTCGGTCCGCAGTAGGCAGCCATTTCTTCAACGACTAAGTTAGCGTCAAGAAAACTTCTGCCTGGGCCGCCGTACTCTTCAGGAATGGTCATACCAACGAATCCTGCATCAGTAAGTGCTTTTACGTTATCCCATGGATACTGCTCACTTTTATCAACCTCTACGGCATTTTCCGCGACAAGAGTAGACGCGATCTGACGGGCACGCTGCTGAATTTCGATTTGATCCTTGGTTAAATTAAATGTCATGTGTGTTTCCATCGTTCATTCGTTAATCGCTTCACGGCTCTTATTATTAATATTAACTAAATTATGTTCCTTAATCTACCCGTTCTCCAAGAAAACAGATGTTTTCCAAGGGCTCACCGTCGGCAAGACGTGTTAAGTTTGCGGCCACAAACTCCCATCTTCTATTTGACATCGCAAGTGTCCACGCTGAGTTGTGGGGAGACATTATCACATTATCAAGTTTTTCTATTGGAAACCGGGATGGCCATGGGTTTGGATTTGATGCGCTCGGATAA
>CACHDV010000024.1 GCA_902578675.1 uncultured Alphaproteobacteria bacterium | reverse complement strand
TGAAGATAACGATAAAAAGTTACAAGAATTGGATATTGAAAACCATACAGCGAGAACAAACTACAAAGAGGCGTTTGAAAACTTGGACAGAGCCCGTAAAGCCTTTATTGACAGTCAACAATTAGAATTAGAGTTTAGTAATAAAAAGGAGCGTTTGATTGAAATAAAGGGCCAGCTGGTAGTGGATCTAAAAGAGACAGAAAAACTGATAGCAGAGTCTCTTGAAGATTTAAGTAGCCGCGAGACTAATGATGTTCTAGAGGCTGAGAGCGATAGTCTTCGGCAACAGTTGTTTGATAGCCGGGAAAAGCTGGTCGAGGCTAGAGGTCGCCTCCAAAATATTGTAACTCAGACAACTGATCGTCAAACACGTCTCTCTGCAATTAAGGAAGAACTTGAAGCGTGGATGGATCGAATTAGTCAGGCAGAGGTCAGAATGAGTGATCTCAATATTCGCCAGAACGCTGAGATAAATGAATTAGAGCGACTAAAAAATAGGCCGGATGAAGCTCAGTCTCAGATGAAAAGGCTATCAGAAACTAAAAGTGCTGCTGAGAAAGCGCGAAAAAATGCTGCTGATAAACTAGCTGTTGCTGAAACAGAATTAGCGGAGGTGGAAAAACAATCGCGCGATGTGGATAAAAAATTAGGTCTGGAAAGAGAAGAGAGAGTACGGTCCGAAGCTGTCGTTGAGCAGGTGGCCCTCTATCAGTCCGAACTCGCCGAGCGAATAAGGGAAAAGTTACAATGTCTTCCTGAAGAAATTTTAGATAAAGCGGGGTTAGATATAAAGGATGCGAGTATTGAAATAGATGAAACTGAGGCTCGTATAGAACGGCTTGCCAGAGAGAGAGAACGTATTGGTCCTGTTAATTTGCGCGCAGAAATAGAAGTCGAAGAGCTAGAGCAAAAAATAACTGATATGGAAACAGAACGAGATGACCTCAATGGCGCCATCGATCGCTTGAGGCGCGCGATCTCTTCCTTGAACAAAGAGGGAAGATCACGGCTGCTGCAAGCATTTGACGATGTGAATAGTCATTTTCAGAAACTCTTTACCCGTCTGTTTGGGGGGGGGTAGTGCTCATTTAAAACTTATAGAAGCCGAAGATCCTTTAGATGCCGGTATAGAAATCATGGCGAGCCCTCCTGGTAAAAAACTGCAAACAATGTCACTACTCTCCGGGGGCGAGCAGGCTTTGACAGCCCTTGCTTTAATTTTCTCAGCGTTCTTGACAAATCCAGCACCGATTTGTGTTCTAGATGAGGTAGATGCACCTCTAGACGATAGTAATGTCGATCGTTTCTGTTCAACCCTGCGAGAATTGTCAAATATCACGAATACACGCTTTTTGATTATAACTCATCATCGACTCACCATGGCTAGGATGGATAGATTATTTGGAGTAACGATGGCAGAGCAGGGTGTAAGTCAACTCGTTTCCGTGAATTTAGAGGGTGCAGAAAAATTGAGGGAGACGGCTTAAAAAAACTTTTTAAAATTATATTTCGGTAGCATGCCATTATAATTTTGCTTAGCTTTCTTGGTGGAAACTCCTGTCGCTTTCTGTCTTGACAGTTGACAGTCTATTTACGTAATGTGCGCTCGTGTTTTTCGGTAACATTAGTTGGCTTGGTATTGTTGTAATAGTTAAGAAAAAGAAAAGATGAAGGCTGATAAATATCACCCAGACGTCGCACAATTAGACGAATTAGATGCTAAAATCAGTTCTGCTAGAAAAGAGATTGGCGACGGAGTGAAATCTTCAACAAAGCCCGAGTTACCACAGAGTCTAGTTGGCTTAGCTATGCGAGCTGGCGTCGAGTTAGTAGCAGGAGTTGCAGTAGGTGCTGGAGTAGGGTACGGATTAGATTTATGGCTTGGTAGTGGCCCATGGCTTTTGATTGCCTGCTTTATTTTAGGTGCAGCCGCTGGGATGCTAAACGTATACCGAGCAATAAATGGACTAGGAATGGCAGTCGGATATAAAAAGAGCTTAAACGATAAGTAATTAAACTAATGTTTTTGGAGTGAAAAGGGAGTAGTTTGTGGCATCACCGGTTGACCAATTTAAGCTGAAGACGCTTGTACCATTTGAGGTGGGCGGTGTTGATCTCGCTTATACAACCTCGTCACTCTGGATGACTATAACAGTCGTTGCCGTGACACTTTTTCTTACGCTGAGCATGAGGGGTGGAAGGCTTGTTCCTGGTCGATGGCAATCGTTGGCCGAACTGTCCTACGAGTTCATAGCGAATATGATTAGAGAAAATGTTGGTACGGAGGGGCGCAAATACTTTCCGTTTATATTCACTTTATTTATGTTCATTTTGATGGGTAACCTGCTTGGAATGATCCCTTATTCCTATACGTTTACCAGTCAAATCGTCGTAACATTCGCGATAGCCATTACTATTTTCCTGGGGGTAACTGTCATCGGAATTGTTTTGCACGGCTTTCACTTTTTCACCTTATTTGTGCCACCAGGGATGCCAATTGTGCTCGCTCCCCTCCTCATCCCAATTGAGATAATTTCCTATTTTGTTAGGCCAGTGAGTCTATCAGTCAGGCTTTTTGCAAATATGATGGCAGGGCACACTATGATGAAGGTTTTTGCGGGTTTCACGGCTGCACTTGGTGTTTTAGGCATCGCTCCAATCTTACTCTTGGTAGCGTTAACTGGTTTTGAGATCATGGTCGCTGTGTTGCAGGCGTATGTTTTTACGGTACTAACGTGTTTATATTTGAATGATGCCATTCATTTGCATTAAGGATTACGCAATCAAGTTTATTAATAACTAAAAAAAAGAAGGAATAAAATTATGGAAGCAGAAGCAGCAAAATTTATTGGAGCAGGTTTAGCCGTGATAGCACTGGCCGGGGTTGGAATCGGTATTGGAAATATCTTTTCGTCTTTGGTCTCCTCTATAGCCAGAAACCCTGCAGCTCGCGGAGAGGTTTTTGGCATTGGCATTTTAGGTTTTGCCCTAACCGAAGCCATTGCTTTGTTCGCACTATTGATATCTTTTCTATTGCTTTTTGCAGTCTAGGACTCTTCGGTTCCTAAGAATCGGGAGCTGAAGATCAAAAACAGATAATAGTTATCTTTAAACTACTTTTAGTTGTCGACCAGGGTGTTTTTATGAACATAAGACGTGTATCAAGCCTTTCTGCCACAGCATTTCTAGCACTCGTTCTGTTGGGGCACGAAGCTACTGGTGCGAGCTCCTCTTCTGGACCAAAATTACCCCAATTGGACTTAACGACCTACTCGTCACAAGTTTTTTGGTTAATTGTGAGCTTTGTTGTGCTCTATTTTTTAGTGGCAAAACTAGCAATGCCTCGCATCGCAGAAGTTTTGGAAGAGCGTCAGGAGCGTATAGAAGATGATCTTGATAAGGCTGAAACACTAAAAAAGGAAGCTTACCAAGTTCGTATTGAGTACGAAAAAGCTCTTTCAGCTGCAAGAGAAAAGGCACAGGACGCGACCCGCCACGCCCAGGAAGAAATTGCGAAGCGGAGTGCAGAAGCTGAGTCGGCTGCGCAAGTAAAGGTTACTGTAATGTTAGAAGAGGCGGAAAAGCGCATTGCCGCCTCAAAGACAGGGGCTGAGGGAACGTCAGGTGATCCAATAAGCTCTTTGGAACGTTCGGTTGCGCAAGAAGTTGTGGCGAATGCGGTTCAGAAGTTGATCGGCGTGGATGTCACAGCGGCGGATATTGATGCAGCGATTGCTGCAACTTTGGAGGAGCGTCCACAATGACGATTACGCCTGAAATTTCTGTCGCGATTGCGTTTGTCATATTCGTAATTCTTGTTCTTTGGAAAGGTACGAGAAAAATTACAGAAGGACTCGATAAACGTGCTGAGCGCATCCGCAGCCAGCTCGATGAAACCCAAAATCTAAGGGAAGAGGCACAAGCAGCGCTAGCTAGTTATCAGCGACAGCAACGCGATGCACTAGCAGAAGCCGAGCAAATAATCGCTCAGGCTGAAGCCGAGGCGGAAAGGCTCAAAGAGCAAGCAGAAGAGGTAATGGCGGCGACAATAAAACGGCGCGAAGAACAAGCTGTTCAGAGGATCGCACAAGCTGAAGCAAGCGCTGTACAAGATGTTAGGGATCAGGCTGTTGAGTTGGCAATCGGAGTTGCGACAAAATTGATTGCTGAGAAAATGGATAAAAGTGTTCAGGGAAGTCTTATAGAAGCGTCTACTAACGATGTGATAAAGTCCCTCAAAAGCTAGATTTAGTTTTCAAAACATTAATTTCCTTATATTTTTTTGGTTAAGCCTTTTTGATAAATAAGGAGAGCGTCAATGACAGCATGTATAGTAGGATGGTCCCATCTGCCTTTCGGTAGAAGAGATCACGATGACGTTGAAAGTATGATATGTGCAGTTGCCTCTGAAGCAATTAACGACTCAGGTTTTGGTCCAGCAGATATAGACGCCATCTATCTGGGGCATTTTGGCGGTGCGTTTTCCCCACAAGGCTTTACGTCAAGCCTGGTTTTTCAATCCTCGGATGCGTTGCGTTTCAAGCCTGCTACAAGGGTTGAAAATGCTTGTGCGACAGGTAGCGCCGCTGTGCATCAGGGCTTAGATTATATTGAAGCTCGACGAGGTAAAGTGGTTTTGGTAATTGGCGTAGAAAAAATGACAGATCTTCAGGGCGCGCAGGTTGGCGATGCACTACTCTCTGCGAGTTATCTAAAGGAAGAATCTGATATAGAGGATGGCTTTGCTGGGGTGTTTGGAAAAATAACGCAGGCATATTTCCAAAAGTACGGCGATAAAAGTGAGGCGCTTGCTGGGATAGCTGCAAAGAATCATAAGAATGGAGTTTCCAACCCGTATGCACAAATTCGGAAGGATTTAGGTTTTGAATTCTGTAATACGGTGTCTGAAAAAAATCCGATTGTAGCGTCACCTTTAAAGCGAACGGATTGCTCTCTTGTTTCCGATGGGGCAGCAGCTATCGTTTTGGCTGATACTGCAACAGCATTAGGGTGTCACAAAGCCGTAGCTATACGATCACGTGCGCACGTTAACGACTTTCTACCCATGTCTAAGCGCGATGTTTTAAGTTTCGACGGGTGCGCTAAGGCATGGAATGACGCGCTGCAAATGGCAAGTGTTACCCTCAATGACTTATCGTTTGTTGAAACCCATGATTGCTTTACCACTGCAGAACTTCTTGAGTATGAGGCAATGGGGCTCGCTGAGCCGGGAGAAGGTGCTCGCGTTGTATCCGAAGGACTGACGCAAAAGGATGGAAGGTTGCCAGTTAATCCGTCAGGTGGACTTAAAGCTAAAGGACATCCGATTGGTGCTACAGGTGTTTCCATGCACGTTCTCACCGCTATGCAGGTGAGGGGCGAAGCAGGTGAGATGCAGGTTAAGAATGCCAATCTTGGTGGGATCTTTAATATGGGAGGCGTAGTCGTAGCTAATTACGTTTCTATTTTAGAGGCAATTCGTTAGCTTAAAGCTTCTTACAAAAAAAATATTGCTTTTATTCAGTAGCTTGAACCAGTGATATGAAAGGCGCGTCAAGTTTGTCTTTTCCGTTCAGGAAAGCTAGTTCCAGAATACATGCAGAGCAAACAACAATAGAGCCCTGCTTCCGAATCAGAGTTGTTGCAGCGCTCAGTGTGCCCCCTGTTGCAAAAATATCATCAACAATTGCAACGCGTTTGCCACTTAAAGCGGAACTTTTCTGAATTTCTAGCGTGTCATGCCCGTATTCTAGGTCGTAGGTGTGAGAGAGAGTTGTTCCAGGTAGCTTACCTTTCTTCCTTATCATCTGAACGCCAACTGCTAATTCGATTGCTACTGGACCTGCCATTAAAAAACCTCTCGATTCTATTCCTGCTATAATATCAGGCTCATACTGACCAATTTCAGCTGCTAGTCTCTTCACGGTTGCTGTCAATGCTTTTGTATTCAGTAGGAGTGTCGAAATATCATAGAAAAGGATCCCTGGTTTTGGGTAATCGGGAACTTTAGCTATTGTTCCCTCGAGATTTATACTTTCCGGCATTTTTTACTCCAAGTTTGCAATAAGTTCTTCTAAGGCTATCAAATTTATATGCTTTATCTTGCCGGCAAATTTTCTTGCGCACACACTCTATAATGTTTGAGTTAGAAGCGTCTGTTGGGGCTCGTGCTAATAATTTATTAGAGTTCTTTCATTGCTCATTTGAAGAAAAATTTTGCATTAAATAGAGCTAAAAAAGTCATTTCCTTTGTCATCAACTACAATAAATGCTGGAAAGTTTTCTACCTCAATACGCCATACAGCTTCCATGCCAAGTTCGGGGTATTCTTCAACCTCAACCTTTTTAATACTATTCAAGGCCAGGATAGCCGCGGCTCCTCCTATTGAACCTAAATAAAACCCGCCGTGTTTTTTACAGGCTTCTCGCACGACTGGCGATCTATTGCCTTTAGCTAGGGTGACAAAGCTAGCTCCAGCTGCCATGAAAGGGTCGACGTATGAATCCATTCTACCTGCGGTTGTAGGACCAAACGATCCCGAGGCCAAACCTTCCGGTGTCTTTGCAGGTCCAGCATAATAAATTGGATGATTTTTCAAATAATCAGGTAGACTATGCCCTGAATCTAAACGTTCTTTCAATTTAGCGTGAGCGATATCCCGAGCAACAATCATGGGACCGCTTAGGGCTACCCGGGTTTTAATGGGATATTGGCTTAGCTGTTTTCGTATCTGATCCATTGGTTGATTTAAATCAACCTTCACAACTTCCTCTGAAACATCAGTTTCTAAAGTATCAGGAATATACTTTCCGGGGTCGGTCTCTAACCGCTCCAAAAACATGCCGTTTTTATTGATCTTTGCAAAAGCTTGACGGTCGGCCGAACAAGAAACGCCAAGCCCAATAGGGCATGAGGCGCCATGTCGAGGTAAGCGGATAACGCGAACGTCATGACAGTAATATTTGCCGCCAAACTGAGCACCTATTCCCATTTTTTGGGTCATCTCAAGTATTTTTTCTTCCCATTCTAAATCCCGAAAGGCATGACCACTTTCGCTACCTGTTGTGGGTAACCCATCTAAATACTTAGTAGATGCTAATTTTACAGTTTTGAGATTAAACTCGGCCGAGGTACCACCGATAACAATTGCCAAATGATAAGGTGGGCATGCTGCAGTGCCTAAAGTTCTTATTTTCTCATCCAAAAAACGTTCAAGTGTATTGGGATTTAATACGGCTTTTGTTTCCTGATAAAGGAAAGTTTTGTTGGCCGACCCGCCACCTTTCTGAATGAATGCAAACTTATATTCATCTCCAGAAGTCGCATAAATCTCTATTTGAGCAGGTAAATTACTGCCAGTATTTTTCTCTGTGAACATGTCCAATGGAGCTAATTGGCTATAGCGCAGATTATGATTTATGTAGGTATTATAGACCCCTCGCGACAATGCTTCTTCATCATTAACGCCTGTAAATATATTTTGACCTTTTTTACCCATTATAATAGCGGTTCCGGTATCTTGACACATAGGGAGAACGCCTGCAGCGGCTATGTTGGCATTTTTCAGCAACTCCATCGCCACAAAGTGATCATTTTTTGAAGCACTTTTATCATCAAGAATCGCTCTTAATTGTGCTAAATGGCTGGGCCGCAATAGGTGCGAAATGTCTCTGAAGGCGTGTTCTGCAAGAACTGTTAGCGCATCTGAAGAGACAATCAGCGTGTCTCTCCCATTAATTGAGCTGGAACTAACAAAGTCTCCATTTATTTTTTTATAGTCAGTGTTGTCTTTTCCAAGGGGAAACATTTCTGAATAAAGCATTTTTCCAGCAATCTTGTTGTTAATTGTTACCGTCGGTTTTTTTTCTAAATTGATCAAGCGAGACTACTTCCCCAGACTTTTCACTTTTTTTGTCGAGGTTAATAGTCTGCGTCGCTGTTTTATCCACATTAATTTCCTCATTAGGTATTGATGCGCTGCTTGTGATTTCGTCAAATTGGAGGCCGAATTTGACTGAGGGGTCAGCAAACCCTGTTACTGCTCCAAAGGGAATTACAAGGTTTTCACGTTTATCATTAAAGCTCAACTCAACTTCAAAATATTTTTCATTTACCTGTAAATTCCAGAATTGATGTTGCAGAACAATAGTCATTTCTTCGGGATATTGCTGGTGCAAAAAATCTGGCAGTACCACATTTGGCACTTGAGTTTTGAATGTAATGTAAAAATGATGCTCGCCACGAAAACCATCTTTGTAAACCAGCGTAAGTGATTGTCGAACAACGCTCCTGAGTGCTTCTTGTACCATCATGTCATATGGAAACTGTTGTTCTGCCATTTTAATCCTTTTACTCTCTCAAGTCTTTAAAAGTGAGGCGCTTCTGTTGCCAGGTGCACCCCGAACCCCGCCATGTGGTGCGAACCACATGGAGTTTAGTTGGGCTTGCCCGACTGCTTAAGCAGCGAGGCGTGCCTCCGCATAGTTGTCATTTGCAACTATTATAAAAGCCCGATAACGGCGGTACCATACCGAGCAAAAAAAACGTCTTTATTACGCGCGTCGATCCTGGTTCGCCCCCGAAGACAGATTGATCGGAGTGGTGGAGGCGCCGGGTACTGCCCCCGGGTCCGCTACGCTTATTCCACGCTTCGTTTATTGCTATAGTTGGCAAAAACCAACTTTAGGATTATACGCTATTAAAATTTATTTGAAAGCATGGATACCGTGATTAACTGTAAAAATTATTCAGTAGCAAGCCAATTATTTAACTCCTTTCGCACACCATTGAAGACCCATTCCCAGTCACCGGTATTTGGAGGGAATATTCTTTTAATGCACGGAAGAAAAGCATCGAAATCATTAATTATTGGTAACCATGTCCGTGTGTTTTCGATAATGAGAGTTCGTGTTCCGACTGCCGCAGCTAGATGTGCCACAGCGGTAGATGGCGCTATAACGCCTGTCAATGACGTGCATACTCCTCCAATTTTTTTAAAATCATTTTTAAGGTCGATGTTGGAAAGTTTAATCATAGAAACACCAAACTGCTCTTTAAAAAATTTTATGTCTTCGGTGTCGTCATCATACTGTAAGCTTAAAAAACAAACATTAGGCTTGGTTAAAACTTGCTCCCACAGGTGAAGGGGAGGATACCAGTGTTGACGGTCTTTGGTGTTTAATCCACTTCTCCAACATAAGCCAATAATTGGTCTGCCACCTGAGATTTCAAAAAGATATTTTGTCCAGTAATCATGCGCGTCTTTCGAAATTTTTAAATAGCCAAATTTATTCAGAGGTTTCATCCCCTCTCGAGAGAGGAAATGTGGTAGACTTGCTAAGTCGATATAGAAGTCAGGGTAAATTGACTTTGGTAGCCAGCCATAATTAAAAATGGGCTTTCCATATACTACTCTTCTCGAGTATGGGAAAACACTTATCTCTCCAAGTGACTCTTCAAAAAGATGTGCTAAACGTTGATCTGTCTCGAGAATGACTTTTCCGGATATTTCAATTAGTTTCGGCAGGTAGGACGAGAAATATAGTTCGTCACCAACGCCTTGCTCACTGCAGACTAAAATAGTCTTATCTTGGAGAGGTTGCCGGTTCCATCTAGGAACACGTAGGCGGCGTCTAGGTGATGAAATGATATCATCACCAAGGCGGTTTTCATATTCTGCCCAACCTTCTTGATATTGCTCAAGGGTCAAAAGCGTTATTGCTCGGTTTAGTTTTACTTGGCTTCCAGTATCATATTTTATAGCAATATTCTGGTGCTCTAAGGATTTTTCATAATTATCCAACGCAGCGTATGCTTCTGCTATGTTTGTATGACCTGTTGAATAATTGGGAAAAAGTAAGAGAAGCCTAAAATTAAACTTTAGACTTTCTAGAGGGTTTTGATCGGTTAGGCAAAAATTTGCATAGCTCTCTAGTAACACTTTGTCACAAGGGCGGTTCAATATCGCTATTTGAAGCACCTCCTTAGCCCGTGTAGTCTCATCATTTAAGCGAAGTTTTTCCGCGTAATAAACAACAACGCTTGGTATGTTTTTACCATTTTCGTAGGCAATTTTGAGATATTGCAAAGATGTAGCAATATTATCTTTAAGAAAAAAAATCTCTCCAAGCGCCAAATTAATTAAGGAATGGTTACCCCATTCCTCATATTTATCTAATAACAGGGTCTCAGCGGGGGCTAATTTTCTCTGCCGAATAAGGCTTTGAGCCGTTTTAAGGATAAATTCTAATTCGCCTATCATTAGAGAGCTTTCAGCATGAATTTACCAGAGAGTTAATCGTTTACTAGGTGGATTTTAAATTTTTGATACTGTACTTTCTTCGTGAGGGAAGTCGAGGGACAACTCTTACAATTTTTGCAAGATAAAAAAAGTGGCGTTTCTATGCAACAATATCTCGATCTAATGCGTCTAGTGTTGAACACAGGCTCAGAAAAAATTGATAGAACAGGAGTTGGAACACTCTCTATTTTTGGTCACCAAATGAGGTTCAACCTTGAAGATGGTTTTCCAATGCTGACAACAAAAAAACTACATTTAAAATCCATAATTCACGAGTTAATCTGGTTCTTAAACGGCGACACAAATATAACTTACCTAAATCAACATGGTGTTCGTATTTGGAACGAATGGGCTGACGAAAATGGAGAATTGGGCCCTGTATATGGCGAACAATGGCGTTCTTGGCCCGCTGGTGATGGAGAAACTATCGATCAAATAGTGAATCTTGTTTCAGGCCTTAAAGATAACCCAGACTCACGAAGGCATTTGGTGACTGCATGGAACCCGTCGGTATTAAAGGAAATGGCACTGCCGCCATGTCATTGTCTTTTTCAGTTTTATGTTGCGGATGGAAAACTATCGTGTCAGCTGTATCAGCGAAGCGCGGATATCTTTTTAGGTGTTCCCTTCAACATAGCATCTTATGCTCTCTTAACGTTGATGCTCGCGCAGGTAACAAATTATTCCCCTGGAGAGTTTATTCATACCATGGGTGATGCGCATATTTATAAAAACCATCTGACACAAGTGAGGAAACAACTAGCCAGGCAGCCTAAATCATTGCCGAGAATGCAATTAAATCCAAACGTTAAGGATATTTTTGATTTTTCTTATGAGGATTTTACTATAATGAATTATGATCCTGCCCCGCATATAGCTGCAAAAGTTGCAGTTTAAATGAATATCAGCGCAAACATGAAGCCGGAAGTAGTGTTGGTTGTTGCCGTTGCTGCCAACGGAGTTATAGGAATGACTGGGGGGCTTCCCTGGCATCTACCCCAGGACCTCGCCAGAGTAAAGGCGCTTACCATGGGAAAGCCATTGATCATGGGACGAAAAACCTATGAATCTATCGGACGACCGCTCCCTGGCAGAAAAACCATAGTTATAACAAGGGCTAAGATATCGTTTCCCTCGGAAGTTAAAGTTGTGAAAAGTTTTGTTTGCGCTCTAACATATGCAGAAGAGTATGCAAATGAAATTGGTGTGGACGAAATAGTTGCTTTTGGAGGAGCGCGCATCTATGAATCTGCTATCCCAATTGCAAAAAAAATTTACAAAACTGAAGTTGACTTGCATCCAGATGGTGACACATTTTTCCCTGAATATAAAAGGGATGAATGGCGTGAGGTCGCTAGATCAGATTTTGCTGCACAAAATAACTCTTTTGCTTATAGTTATGTCCAATTGAATCGGATTTAAAGACTTGTTAAAGCGCATCGGGAAATGATTTTTTTAAAGGCCTTTAATAGCCGGAGGTGCTTTTCGTTGTTTGTCTACATTTTCCCATATCGCAGAGGCGATATCTCTATAAGATTTACTGTGAATGCTGTCGGGAGATTCCAACACAATCGGGGTGCCGTCGTCGGACGTGGTTCGGATATCTCTGTGTAGCGGTATTCCACCTAAGAAGTCCACTCCAAGACGCAACGCTTCTTGCTCGGCGCCACCAGTTCCAAAAATGTCAGTAGGCTCACCGCACTTAGGGCAAATAAAAGTGCTCATATTCTCAACGATGCCTAAAACTGGCACATTTACTTTCTTAAACATATTTAAGCCCTTCCGGGCATCCAGAAGAGCTATATCCTGAGGTGTAGATACGATAACAGCCCCAGCCAGGGGAACGCGTTGTGACATTGTTAGTTGAGCGTCACCAGTCCCAGGCGGCATATCCACTACAAGTGCATCTAAATTACCCCAAGCAACGTCCTTCAGCATTTGTTCTAATGCACTCATCACCATTGGACCGCGCCAAATAGTAGGGGTGTCCTCCGGAACAAGAAAGCCTATCGACATGCATTTAAGACCGTATTTTTCGATTGGTTCGAGTGTTTTTCCGTCTTTGCTTTTTGGTTTTTCATTGACATCGATCATTCGCGGTAACGATGGGCCATAAATATCTGCGTCTAGGATTCCTACTTTTAAGCCTTGAAGGGTGAGTGAAATAGCCACATTAAGCGCTGTTGTTGATTTTCCAACACCACCCTTTCCTGACGCAACAGCAATAATATTTTTCACATCTGGTGCCAGCTCGCGAGATTTTCCACTCGCTGATGCAACGGGTTGTTGGTCTTTAGACGTCGTTGGATTATTCTCGCTCTTTTGTATTCCTCTATGCGCGGTAAGAACTGCGGATACTGAGAGAACGCCAGGTATTTTTCTGACTACGTTTTCTGCCTCCTTACGAAGAGGTTCAAGGGACGGCCCTCTTTTCGGGTCAACCTCTATTGAAAAACCGACATTACCATTTTTGATAATTATATCGCTTATCATACCAAGGCTAACTAGGTCTTTTCCTAGCTCAGGGTCTTTAACCGCTGCTAATTTTTCTAAAATATTTTCCTTAGAAATCGAAACCATGCTTGAAATCTCCTCGAAAGCGACAATATGTGATAGTGTCCGACATATCAATGTCGTTCAATAGCATCCAGTTCAGATGGCAGTTTTGTTTGCATAAAGGGGCGTTAACCTGCTAATAGCGGAGATAATGCAGTAAAGGGAGAAAAGCAATGTCTTGGGATAATCAAGGCGGTGGTGGGCCGTGGGGCAATAATGGTGGCAGTGGTGGCTCAGGCTCTCCGTGGGGACGAGGAACAGGCGGCCAAGGTGGTGGGCAAACGCCTCCAGATATTGACGAGGTTATTCGTCGTGGCCAAGCAAAGCTAAAGGGTTTGTTACCAAAAGGTTTCGGCGGTTGGAAGGCCGGAATGCTTATAGCATTAGTTTTGTTGGGTATTTGGGCGGCCAACGGATTTTATAGAGTTCAGCCTAACCAAGAAGGTGTTCCAGTTCTTCTAGGGAGATTTGTGGGAACTACGACCAACCCAGGTCTGCATTGGAATTGGCCTGCGCCGATTGGTAAAGTCTACACTCCCGACGTTACGGCGGAAAATCGCATAGAAATTGGATTGCGAACGTCAGGGGAGTCGTCTCGGAGGGGTGCCTCAGTTCGGGACATGCCAGAAGAAAGTCAAATGATTACCGGCGATGAGAACATCGTTGACATAGACTTTGTAGTTTTTTGGCGAATATCAGATGCTCCAAACTATCTCTTTAATATTAGAAATCCGGATGAAACGGTAAAAATGGCAGCTGAATCTGTGATGCGTGCAATAATTGGTCAGACACCGATCCAAGAGGCATTAACAAGTCGAAGAGAAGACATAGAAGCGCGGACTCTATCGTCCCTCCAAAAACTTATGTCAGAATATCAAGCAGGTATACAAGTAAGGCAAGTCCAGCTACTCGCCGTCCTACCGCCAAAGAATGTGATCGACGCTTTTGATGAGGTCTCGCGAGCTAGGCAAGATATGGATAGGTTGAAAAATGAGGCGGAAGCTTTTAGGAACGATATTGTGCCGCGCGCTAGAGGAGAGGCGCAGCAGCTGTTGCAGGGTGCGGAGGCATACAGACAGGAAGTCGTCAATAGAGCGCAAGGTGATGCGAATAGGTTTAACTCTGTATACCAAGCGTACAGACAATCCAAAGACGTAACGACCACGCGTATATATCTCGAAACGCTGGAAACCATTTTTTCCAATGTCAATAAAGTCATAATTGACAGTGAGGTCGGTAAGGCTGGAGGAGGCGTCGTCCCATACTTGCCCCTCCCGGAAATTAAAAAGAAGCAACAAAACAATGCATCGTCACAGGGAGCTAACAACTAATGAATAAGTTATTAATTGGCTTGGGCGCAGTGATAGCTGTACTGGTAATAATCGCAAGCAGCTCCCTGTTTATTGTTGAGCAGACGCAGCAGGCTATAGTCCTCTTCTTCGGTAAGCCGCAGGAAACCATTAGAGAACCAGGACTTTACGTGAAAGTGCCTTTCGCTGAAGAAGTGGTTTACTACGAAAAACGGGTACTGGACCTTGACCCCCCGAAGGAACGGATGATTTTGGCGGATCAGAAAAGATTAGATGTGGACTCGTATGCGAGATATAGAATTACTGACCCACTTCTATTCTACCAAACCACACGCCGTGTCAGTGAGGTCTCTGGTAAATTAACACCCATCATCAACTCTTCACTTCGCCGAGTGTTGGGTAACGAAACACTTTTAGATATTTTATCAGGCAAGCGAGCCACGATAATGGTTGATATCCAGAAGGCTGTTAACGATGCCGTGAAAAGGTTTGGCATGGAGATAGTCGAAGTTCGTGTTCGTAGAGCTGATTATCCGGATGAGACGAGAAGTAATATTGAAAACAGAATGAAATCCGAACGGGAACGAGAGGCGAAAGAATTTCGGGCGCGCGGTTTTGAAATGGCAGAGGGCATTAGAGCAGACGCAGGGAAACAAAAGATCGTTATCCTAGCTGAGGCAAATAAAAAGGCTGAGACACTGCGTGGTGAGGGCGATAGCCAAGCTATAAAAATCTACGCAGACGCTTTCAATCAAGACGCGGATTTCTTTGCTTTTTATAGATCTATGCAGGCCTATAGAAAGTCTATCGGGTCAGAAGATACAACGCTGGTAATTTCGCCAAATAGCGACTTTTTTAGATTTTTTGGCGACATTACAGGTAAGCAATTCGCGAAATAAGTTTGAAAGGTTGCTAGCAGACAAGCCGAGGGAAAACTTTGCACGAACTTTTTGTCGCTCTGGCGCTCGTTTTAGTTATTGAGGGACTTCTTTACGCGGCGTTTCCGAGGCAAATGCGGAGTATAGTGGAGCGAATGACTCAGTTTACAGACACGGCACTCAGGCAGACAGGCATATTCACAGCCGCACTTGGGGTGGCATTCATCTGGATTATTAAGAAATTTTTTTGATTTTCTTCAGCCTTTGCAACGTATAACCACTAAAAAAACAACGTTTTGTCGTAATCTACAATTAAAAATGAAGCGTAATTTTCTTTAAGAGGACACACTTTCATGAGAAAAATTTTCCTAATAGCCAGGCCCACAGGATTTGTAGCTAACAAACCCCTTCGTATTCTGCGTGACGTTAAGCTGCTTTTTTTGTTGCTGGTGCTATCGCTTCATCCACTTTCGGAGGCGAATGCGTTGCCCGAAAGTTTTGCCGATTTGGCGGCTAAGTTATTGCCGTCTGTAGTTAATATCTCTACAACTCAGATTGTAGAGCAGGGTGGTAATCCAGGTCATAACTTTCCGCAATTTCCGCCAGGTTCGCCTTTTGAGGAATTCTTCAAAGATTTTATGGAGCGAAACGGGCGAAAAGGTGAGATGCCTAACAATGGGAAGCCCCGCCGGCGCGCGCGCTCTCTTGGGTCAGGGTTCATAATCGACTCGTCTGGTGTAATTATCACTAATAATCACGTCATTGCTGATGCAGATGAGGTCAAGGTCAGGCTGCAGGATGAGACCGAATTCAAAGCAAAAATTCTTGGCCGTGATCCTAAAACAGACTTAGCCGTTTTAAGTATAGATCCTGGTAAAACAAAACTCTCGGCTGTAGCGTTTGGTGACTCTGACAAGTTACGAGTTGGAGATTGGGTTGTGGCAATAGGTAACCCCTTCGGATTAGGTGGCACTGTTACGGCAGGGATCGTTTCTGCCAGAGGCCGAGATATAAATCAAGGACCATATGACGACTTCATCCAAACCGACGCATCGATCAACAAGGGTAATTCTGGTGGGCCCTTGTTTAACCTAAAAGGGGAAGTTATCGGTATCAATACAGCTATTTTTTCTCAAAGCGGTGGGTCCGTAGGAATTGGGTTCGCGGTAGCCTCGCGACTTGCTAAACCAGTCATTGCCCAGTTAAGAGACTTTGGTCGGACTAAGAGAGGTTGGCTTGGTGTGAGAATTCAGATGGTAACAGATGAAATTGCGGATAGCTTTGGTCTTAAAGATACATCTGGTGCTCTAGTAGCCGAAGTTTCGCAAAATGGTCCTGCAAAAAAAGCTGGGATTAAGCCAGGGGACGTCATTCTGACTTTTAACGGTAAAAAGGTTGAAGCAATGAGGCGGTTGCCTCGGATTGTAGCCGAAACACCTATCGGTATAGATGTACCCGTTGAGCTATGGCGAAGCGGCAAGAAGATGAAAATAATAGTCCGAATAGGTGAACTTGAAGAAGACGCGGTGACTCAGGCATCGGGGAAGCATAAAACCGAAGATGAAAAAAAGCCCAAATTAGTTAAGTTAAATCAGTTGGGTTTATCGCTGGAGGATATGAACTCGAGATTAAGGAAGAAATTTTCGATCGATGCAAACATTGAGGGCGTAGTTGTTACAAATTTAGATCCGAATGGGTTAGCTGCAGAGAAGGGTGTTCGCTTAGGTGATGTACTAGTTGAAGTTAATCAAACAAAGGTACGAACAGCTGTAGCTGTTAAAATGCTAATAACAAAAATAATCGAGTCAAAAAATAAAAAGTCGGTGCTTTTCACAATTAATCGGCAGGGCTCTATAAGATTTCTTGGATTGCGCGTCACTGAATAATTTGCCTGATGATGGCAGGCCAGTCTCGATGAAATATGGCACTATGTGATAAACTCACTTTCTGCGAAACCTTGCAGGAACAAAATCCCCCTGAGGTCGCAATGTTCAATTATATTAGAAACGTGTTGTTTTACTAATGGTTTAGGCCTGAACCCGACTCCTAAACCGGCCTCTGCCAGCATGGGTATATCATTTGCACCGTCTCCGACGGCTAGCGTATCGTTCTTCGATATTTTTAACTTTTCGCATTCTCGATCAAGTATCGCTGCTTTTACATCTCCATCGATTATGGGTGGTTTTAAATTGCCTGTAACAATGGAAGAATTGACAGCCAAAGTGTTCCCATAACAAAGGTCAAAATTAAGTTTTTCCTTAATGATTTCCGTAATTACTGTGAAGCCACCTGATACTAAGGCCGTGGCCGCTCCATGGGCTCTCATTGTTTTCACTAATGTGCTGGCGCCTTGTGTTATCACAAGTTTCTCAAGTGCAAATTCAATCAACTGATTTATATTAAGACCTGCTAATAATTTAACCCTATTTCTTAAGGCAGTTTCAAAGTCAATGTCTCCATTCATGGCTTTTTCCGTTATTTCGGCTATTTCGCGCGCTTTGCCAATGGCATGGCCAATTTCATCAAGCGTTTCTATTTGTAAAATTGTAGAGTCCATATCAGCTAAGAGCATCTTTTTGCGTCGATTAACGTTTTTTTGGATGTTTTTATCTACGGGAACTTTTTCTAAAAATAATTCCACTGATTCAAGTGTGACATCTCTAGGAATACCATCAAAAGTTATTTCTGCTGCCATTCCTTGAGCCAACCAACAATTGGAGCAATTGGTTGCGCCTTTCGAAAATAACAATTGCTCCACCTGATGAACTAATTCAGGATGTAATTTGTATATTAAGCGATCTGAAGTAAGTGTGAGGACGAGTGCCATGGTGTATTTATGCCCCAATGTGATGATAAATGTCTATATCCCTTGACGAGTAATTAATACATGAAAGCAGTAATAATTTGTGGTCCGACAGGTGCTGGAAAGTCGAGTCTGGCGTTGAATCTGGCTAAAAAGTACAAAGGTGTAATTATTAATGCTGACTCAGTACAGATATATCGAGAAATAAAAATTCTCTCAGGTAGACCAACCTCTGATGATTACCGACAAGCGCCGCATCGCCTATATGGGATAATGTCGATTTTTAAGCCGTGTACCCTTGGTATTTGGAGGAAAATGGCACTCGAAACAATTAAGGAATGCGAGCTCTCTGGGCACGTTCCTATCATATGTGGTGGAACAGGTCTTTACATAAAGTTTTTGCTAAATGAATTATCGGTAATTCCAGACATACCAAGGTCTATAAAATTAGAGGCAAGAGAAAAATTGGAGGAACTGGGGAACGAGAATTTTAGAGAGTTACTGTCAAAAAATGATCCAGTTTCCGCTTGTCGGATTAAATCAGGCGATACAAATCGCTTGTTACGAGCGTGGGAAGTATTGACAGCAACAACTAAACCTCTTTCCTATTGGCATGAACAGTCAAGGGATACTGGAACACAGCATGAGTATTTCAAAGTTTGCTTAGTGCCAAAAAGAGAGACCCTGTATTCCAAATGCGATAAAAGGTTTCTAGACTTTGTTGAACAGGGAGCCATAGAAGAGGCAAGAGCACTAAACTTTATAACTGCTACCCCTGAGCTACCTGCATCGAAAACACTTGGATTACTTGAGCTGATTAAATACACCAAAGGCGAACTCGAATTAAGTGATGCTATAGAGCAAGCCCAGCGGACAACCCGTCGATATGCAAAAAGGCAGTTAACTTGGTTTCGTCATCAATTGGACGAAGATTTTTTAATTCAAAATCTGAGCTGTAGCAAAACAGTATCGGATTGTTTTAAAAAAATAATGAATTTTCTTGGGTAATACCTATTTGCGAAAGATATAGACAATTTTTTGAGCTAAATCTTTCCTACAAAATTCTTTCAGAGGCCATTCGCGCAATAATTGGAAAGATCGATCATTAAAAACCTATCAATAACTCGATATTTGATTGACGCTATTACTGGATTAAGGTAATCCTTCTGCCCACCAATCCTTCTGACGATTTGGCCATTAAATACTTAATGCGAAACCCTTTAAGAAAAAACGGTAAATGACAGGCGAACCACACATTGCTAGAAAACCATCAGAACATCTCTCGGGTGCAGGGGTAATTGTTAAAGCTCTGCAGGATCAAGGTGTTGAAGTTATTTTTGGTTATCCTGGGGGGGCTGTACTTCCCCTCTATGATGAACTTTTTAAAACTAATAACCTCCGACATATTTTAGTTCGCCACGAGCAGGCAGCGGTGCATGCCGCCGAAGGATACGCTCGATCAACTGGAAAAATAGGTGTAGTGCTCGTAACATCTGGTCCCGGGGCTACCAATGCTGTAACGGGATTGACAGATGCTCTCATGGACAGCATCCCTATAGTTTGCTTAACAGGTCAGGTTCCGACTCACTTAATTGGCACTGACGCTTTCCAAGAGGCTGATACAACAGGAATTACCAGGGCATGTACGAAGCATAACTACCTCGTAAAAAAATCTGAGGAATTATCGGATGTTATGCACGAAGCATTCTATGTGGCTGCAAATGGTCGGCCCGGACCAGTCGTAGTGGACTTGCCGAAAGATATATTATTTGCCGACGCTCCGTATTTTGCTCCACAAGATGTTAGGCCATGTGCATATCAACCTAAAACGAATGGTGATTTAACGAAAATTGAACAAGCGGCAGAGCTGCTTGCTAAAGCTCAACGCCCAATTATCTACGGGGGCGGTGGCCTAATAAACTCAGGGCCAGCGGCCTGTAAGCTACTTCAGGAATTTGCAGAACTCACCGGGTTCCCCGTCACTTTAACACTAATGGGTTTGGGAGCTTTTCCTGCGTCTAATCCAAATTTTCTTGGAATGTTGGGGATGCACGGCACATACGAAGCAAATTTAGCAATGCATAATTGCGATGTAATGTTAAATATTGGTGCTCGATTTGATGATCGAGTGACCGGAAGGATCGATGCATTTTCTCCGCGCGCAACAAAAATACATATAGATATAGACCAATCGTCAATTAACAAAAACGTCTTAGCAGATATTCCTATTCTTGGTGACGCAGAGCGTGTGTTAACAACAATGATTGATTATTGGAAAAAGAAAAAATTATCGCCGAGAGTAGATAGTCTTAAATCCTGGTGGATTGAAATCAATTCTTGGAGAAGCAAGGAATGTCTAAAATTTGAACAAGACGATAAAATTATAAAACCTCAGTTTGCTATAAAGAGGCTTTTTGAGAAGACGCAAAATAGAGACGTTTTTATAAGTACTGAAGTTGGCCAGCACCAAATGTGGGCTGCCCAATATTTTGGCTTTGATAAACCAAATAGATGGATGACGTCTGGAGGACTAGGAACAATGGGCTATGGCCTACCTGCAGCTATGGGAACTCAGGTGGCTCATCCTGATGCGCTTGTGATAGATATAGCCGGGGATGCGTCTATATTAATGAACATGCAAGAGTTTTCCACGATTATTCAATATCGACTGCCAGTTAAAGTTTTCATTATTAACAACCAATGGATGGGTATGGTACGTCAGTGGCAGGAACTAAATCACGGTAGCAGGTATTCCCAAAGCTATACTGAGTCATTGCCAGATTTTATCCAGTTAGCGCAGTCCTTTGGAGGAACTGGTATGGTAGCGGAGACGGTTGATGATTTAGATAAGGTAATTGATGAAATGATTAATTCAGAGAAATTTTTTATAGCCGATATTCGCGTTCAAAAAGAAGAAAGCTGCTTTCCGATGATACCGTCTGGCGCAGCACATAATGAGATGATCCTGAGTGCTAAAGATACGGAAAACGCTAAAACATCTGCTGAAGGGATGGCACTAGTTTGATCATCAATAACCAGTAGTTAGAACATTGGGTTAAACTTCCTAATCGGTTAAAAGGAGGAGACTGTTGAGTTCACAAAAGCCCAACTCAGACAGAAGGCATACGATCGCTGTCTTAGTCGATAACGAGCCTGGTGTGCTAGCAAGGGTCATAGGCCTTTTTGCTGGCAGAGGCTACAATATTGAAAGTTTAACCGTGTCTGAAGTAGACGCTGTTAAAGGGTACTCTCGTATTACCATCGTGACTTCCGGTACTGATATGGTCATCGAGCAAATCAAAGCACTTTTAGATCGTTTAGTTCCGGTGCACATGGTTGAAGACCTCACCCTTCAAGGTCCCTGTCTGGAGCGGGAGTTGGGTCTCGTTAAGGTTGTAAACGCTGGGGAAAATCGTATTGAAGCGCTTCGTATAGCTGATATGTTTCGAGCGCGTGCTATAGATAGTACATTAAATAGCTTTGTTTTTGAACTGACTGGAAGTCCAAAAAAATTAAATGCTTTTATAGAGTTAATGTCCGGGTTGGGAGAGACGGAAATCACACGTGGAGGAGTAGTTGCAATGGCGCGAGGGAGTGGAATTGGTTTACGGAATGCCAAAAGTTAAATAGCAATGGCGTTTTGTTCTGGGTGAGCATATATTACCTACTTTGGATTTTGGCTTATTAGGGTTTCGTGATACCGTAGTAAGGTTGAAATGTGAAGTTAGCCCTTTAGTTTCTAAATAGGTTTAGATGCCTGAGACCTAGTTAAAATATTCATCAATGGACTGAGTTAAATGTTTACAGATCTCTTTGGACTTTTGTCGGCTGATATGGCGATAGACTTGGGTACTGCGAATACACTCGTCTATGTTCGAGGCCGTGGCGTAGTTGTAAACGAACCATCTGTTGTTGCAATTGCTACAGTACGCGGCAAAACCCAAGTTTTGGCAGTTGGAGATGAAGCAAAACGTATGCTTGGTCGGACCCCTGGTAACATTCAAGCAATAAGACCTTTGAGAGATGGAGTGATTGCCGACTTCGAAGTGGCAGAGGAGATGATAAAACACTTCATCCGTACAGTTCATAATCGAAGAACATTTGCTAATCCGCAAGTCATCATTTGTGTTCCTTCGGGTTCTACCGCTGTCGAGAGGAGAGCCATACAAGAGTCGGCGGAAAGCGCCGGTGCGCGAAGGGTCTTCCTTATAGAAGAACCAATGGCTGCGGCAATAGGTGCAAATTTACCCGTAACTGAGCCAACTGGTTCAATGGTGGTAGATATCGGTGGTGGTACTACAGAAGTAGCGGTTCTTTCGCTGGGAGGCATAGTTTATTCAAGGTCAGTAAGAGTTGGTGGTGACCAGATGGACGACGCAATAATAGCTTATATAAGGCGTAATCATAACTTACTCGTTGGGGAGAGTAGTGCTGAAAGGATAAAAAAAGAGGTTGGCTCTGCTTGTCCAGTAAATAAAGCTGAGCCAAGCACTTTCGAGATAAAGGGCAGAGATCTTAGGGATGGCGTTCCCAAGGAGATCGTAATTGATCAGAATCAAATAGCGGAGAGTTTGGCAGAACCAGTTAGTCAGATAGTTGAAGCTGTAAAGGTGGCACTAGAGCAAACGCCGCCTGAGCTGGCCGCAGATATTGTTGATAAGGGTATCGTCCTAACGGGTGGCGGTGCACTTTTAGAAAATATGGATATGGTTTTGAGAGAGTCGACTGGCCTCCCCGTATCCATTGCAGATGAGCCATTATCATGCGTTGCACTAGGGACCGGAAGATGTCTGGAAGAAATGAAAGTGCTTAGGAACGTTTTGATTGGTGCTTATTAAGCTAACTCACGGGGTGGGCGGTAGAGGTCATTCAATGGCTAGAAAACCAGTTTTATTCGCAAGTCTTGTCAAGCCGCTAAAGGCCTGGTGGCAAAAATCTTTCTTCGTCGTTGGTATAGCGGCCTGTATCCTTTTTATGATAATGGATCGTAAAGAAGTAAATTATATTAAGGAAATTCGAACAAACCTTACAGATGCTGTCCTGCCAATAACGCAAATTATTTTCCATCCGATCAATTCAATCTCTAATTTCGTTGATGACTTTAAAAACTTGAACCAGGCTCGCGAGGTAGTGAAGGTGCTCGAGGCTCAGGTGAGAGAGTTGCAAGAAGAACTTATTGTAACCCAAGGTCTCATGACTCAGAATAAAAGGTTGAAAGAGCAAACGAATTTTGTAGATTTTCCTGATACAAAAATTATTACTGGGCGTGTAGTTACTCACTCGGGAGGACCATTTGTAAAAAGCATGCTGATTAATATTGGCAAAAATAATGGTGCTCGTTTGGGGCAGGCAGTTATGTCCGAATATGGTCTCGTCGGTGTCATTGTGGAGGTGGCAAGTAGTTTCGCACGGGTGCTCCAGATTACAGATATTAACTCTCAAATACCAGTCGTAACGGAAAACACACGTGACCCAGCTATCATCAAGGGTGACAACAGTAGGTTTCTTAAATTGAAATTTATGCCGAATGACTCGCTTTTAGCGGTTGGAGATAGAATAGTGACATCTGGGCATGGGGGGGGCTTCTACCACCAGATATACCAATAGGGCATATAGCAGAGATAGAGGGCACGAGTGTGCTAGTTAGCTCATTAGTGGATTGGGACAGATTAGATTATATCAGAATTTTAGATTATCGTTTTGCTGATGATCTATCTCAATACTTAAATAATCCATCAGACTAACTCAATGCGTGTAGTCTTTTCCCAAAGGCTTTCCGAGGGTTTTAAAAAGATTGTTCCTGAGATTTCGATCTTATTCCTAATAATCTTAAGCGTGCAACCTCAAAGTGTTTTGGGGAATTCAGTAATCTCA
>CACHDV010000023.1 GCA_902578675.1 uncultured Alphaproteobacteria bacterium | reverse complement strand
TAGCGGTACAGGACATCTTATTTGAAAATGGAAGGTTCATTGTAGATGGAACCGATCGCGAAGTCGGTTTATTTGAATTAGCCGCTTTAGCTGAAAAAAATGGTTCTTCTTTGAACACATACAACCTTTGGGAAAGACAGGCTATGACATTTCCAAATGGCGTTCACGCGGCGGAACTGGAGGTGGATAGCGAAACTGGAAAAGTAAAGTTGAACAGATACTTAGTTGTTGATGATTATGGTGTAATCATTAATCCTTTGTTAGTGGAAGGACAAGTTCATGGTGCTGTGACAAATGGGATTGGACAAGCATTACTAGAAGGGGTGATGTTTGATCCAGAATCCGGACAAACCTTGACTGGTTCCTTTATGGATTATTCCGTAGCAAGAGCCGACGACTTATTAGATTATCAAATTGAATTTAAGAGTACTACGTGCGCGACAAATCCTTTAGGAGTAAAGGGTTGTGGTGAAGGTGGTACGGTTGCCGCCACGCCAGCTGTTATGAATGCCATAGTTGATGCACTATCTGAATATGGCGTTTCTCATTTGGATGGGCCAGTGACATCGTCGAAGATCTGGAAACTGTTAAAGGGTTGCCAAAAATAGGCAGCTTGGAAATCTACACGTTGGTAAGCGATGTATATTCGCATAATCCGTGCTAAATTTTTTATGCAGCTAGAATTAGATCTGCTGCCTTCTCGCCAATCATTATGCTTGGGGCATTTGTGTTTCCTGATACCTGAGTCGGCATTATCGAAGCGTCGGCTACCCTAAGTCCATCTATACCATGAACACGAAGTTTGTGGTCCACAACAGCCATCTTATCAGCCCCCATTTTACACGTTCCGACAGGATGATACGTAGTCTCGCCAACTTCTTTTGCCCAGTCTAATAGTTCGGCATCGCTTACTTTATTGGGACCCGGTGAGGCTTCAGTTATTTGAAGTGGTTCCATTACAGGGGCTGTCATGATTGATCTGGCAATCCGTATAGCCTTTAATGTAACATCAATATCAATTTCTGTTGAAAGAAAGTTAAATTTTATGATTGGTGGATCGGTCGTGTTTTGTGAATTTATGTGGATCGATCCAGTACTTTCGGGCCGCATAGCATGAGCGTAGCAAGTGACTCCTGATGTTTTTGAGAGCTTGTAATTCGGCTCGTATAAAAGAGGAACCCATCCTAGTAACGCATCTGGGGCCTCTAATCCTTCTCTGGTTTTAACAAAGGCACGCATCGGAGCAATTGGGTTTGCCATCAAACCTTTCTGTTGAAAAATAAAACGAAAGCCTTGCCATAATAAACCCAAACCTCTGGCTTTATCGTTGTAGGTAACGCCTTGTTTGCCAATAAGCCAACGTGTTCTAGGTGCATAATGGTCTCGAAGATTTTCGCCAACGCCTCTTAATTCATGTTTAACCGTTATTCCTACCTTTTTTAAAAGCTCTGGGCATCCGATGCCAGACAGTTCAAGAAGCTGCGGTGAATTAATCGTCCCTGCGCATAGTACAACTTCCCTGGAGGCATTGACCTGTCTGGTTTTGTTTTTGTGGTGAAATTCAACACCCGTACATTTTTTTCCCTCAAGAATGAGTGATGAGGTCTGAGCATCACTTAAAATAGTTAAATTTTTTCGGTGTTTGATCGGATTTAGATAACAATAGGCGGTACTCATGCGGCGGCCGTTAGAAATAGTCGCTTGGCTCATGGCAATACCTTCTTGATTTTCGCCATTATAGTCAGCGTTTCTAGGAATCCCAACTTGCTGGGCTGCGCTCATTATTGTTTCATATAAGAGGCCTGACTCATCGGGATCAGTCACCCTTAATGGGCCAGAGCGGCCTCTATATTTTTCATCGCCGCCATCATAGCTCTCCATACGTTTGAAGACAGGTAACACGTCCTCGTAGCTCCATCCCTTATTTCCAAGTTGTGCCCATGTGTTGTAGTCATGTGATTGACCTCGGACAAAAACCAGTCCGTTTATCGAACTGGAGCCTCCCAACGTTTTACCTCTTGGGACTGGTAGCGATCGATTATTGGTGCTTAACTCTCCTTGAGATGAATAGCACCAATTGTACTTGGGATTATTGATTAATTTCGCATAACCAACCGGTATGCTAGACCAAATGTTAGGCGAAGGACCTGCTTCCAGTAAAAGAACTTTGTTTGTCGGGTTTTCAGATAATCGACTGGCTAGGGCTGCTCCTGCTGAACCGGCTCCCACTATGACAAAGTCATAGGTTTCATTGTACATTTTCGTATATCCTTATCAAAATCCGAACTGGTCGACTTAAGCAAACTTAAGTCGGCCGTGCTCCGACTAGAAACTATAATTTTAATATTTTTTAAAGGAAATAAAAAAGCGAGTAAGCTTCATTCTATCATTGGGCCGTTTTTAATTGAAAGTTCGCGAGAACCATCAGGTGTTTCTACAATTAATACCGTGCCTGGTTCCCAGTGGTCTCTATGGATCATACCTATGGCGACATTCGTTTTAAAATCGGGAGACCAAGCAGCTGAAGTGACTTTTCCCACAAAAATATTATTCTTACGAATGTCCCAGCTATCTCTGCAAGGGGCAAGTGGCTTTCCCAGAATTTCAAGAAAACGTATTTGTCGCCATGGGCCATTTTCAATTTCTTCAAGAAGGGATTCCCTTCCAACACACTTGATAGCTTTCTTAGTATCACAAAATTTGGATAACCCACTTTGATGTGGCGTGTGATCATTTGTCATATCGTTACCATATGATAAAAGTCCGGCTTCTATTCTTTCTATAAGATTGGGGCAACCTGCTTTTACATCCATATTTGCACCAGCTTCAAAGAGTGTGTCCCAGATAGTTTCACCTAATTTGAAATCTTCCACGTAGATTTCAAAGCCACCTTGTTTTGAATAACCGGAACGTGCAATCAATAGATCAAGTGAGTTAAAATTAAAGCGTTTAAAGTTGAAAAAGGGTAGGTGTCTTATCTGGTCACCGACTATTTGAGCCATCAAATCTTCTGCCTTTGGCCCTTGTATACCGAGCGGCGAAACATCGGGTTCTCTAACTTTAACATTTAGTTTTAACCCATATGCAAGTCCTTTTATCCAGTAAAGTAAGTCTGAGTCAGCGATTGAAAACCAATATCTGTCTTCCTCTAATCTTAGTAGGACAGGGTCATTCAGCATCCCGCCGTTTTCATCAACCATCGGGACGTAATAACATTTTCCAATCTTAAGATTTGATAAATCCCTAGGTGTAAGCATTTGCACAAGCCACCCGGCATCCGGCCCAGTCACCTCTATCTGACGTTCGCAGGCCACATCCCAGATTTGAACAGCATTTTTAAGATGCACGTAATCTGCTTCAAGCGATGCAAAACTAGTTGGAAGTAGCATATGATTATAAACGGTATAACTTGATACTCCGGCTTCTTCCACTCGCTTGGTGAAGGGAGTGCTTCTCAAGCGAGGGGATAGTCCAATTGGTGGAGATTGAATCATCAACTTTGCCAGTTACTTATTGTACAACAATTACCGAGTTTTGAAGTCAAAAAGCGTCCAAGTCTTCTTTTTTTACGACTTAATAGGCGTAAATAGGATATTTTCAGAAAATGAATGGGTGCTTTAGCTTTTTTTGAAGAATAATTTTTTACAAACGTTAGCAACCTAGGTTTTTCGTGGTTTTTAAATTTTAAAAGACAAAGTTATCTACAATTAATCCTTGTATTCCGTTGGTGATATCTGTTGTAACAGTCCCCATCAGGTTAATCTCTGCTACGGTGATACTTGATGTTTGATCATTCGAGATTCCGTAAACGAATTGCGTTGTATGATCATCAGCAGCCCCTATAAGTAAAATAGCGTTTGCGCCAGAATCAATATCAATCGCATCAAGTAATCCATTGGTATCGGTAAGCGCAGTTGCAATTTCGGAAGCCGTATCGATTTGTGCTTTCGTACTTACTTCGGCGATATAAACTTGACCGTTGCGAAGATTTATTGGTGTTGCATGGTCACCCAGTGTTGCTTCGTTAGCAAGTGAGATCTCTATTTTTGAAGAGGTATTAATTGATAAGTTATTAATTGATCCATTATTGAAACACGTGGAGAAATCATACTTATCAGCTGATTGAAATGTGGCGATTGTATCAGAACCATTTAAAGAAGAGGTCACCCCATTAAAAACAACTGTATCTATACCACTGCCTAATGTGATGTTGTCGTTTCCCGCTAGTCCATTTATCGTGTCGTTACCATTTCCCGAAATAATTTGGTCATCTGACCTTGTTCCAATTAGAGTTTCGTCGGAATCATTACCCGATATGGCAAAAGAAAAATTACCTGCGGAAAGCCCCCTTATACCGTCGGTTATGTCGGTCGTGATAGTAGCCAGCAGTGCTACCTCGTCCGCGACAATAGCTGCTGTACTATTATTATTCAGTCCATACAAATACTGCGTAGTATCGTCATCGGCACCGCCCACAAGTAATATGACATCGGCATCAGCTGAAACAGTAATGGCATCCATTACACCGCCGGTAGCTGTGAAAGCAGTCACGATATCTGCAGCTGTGTCTATATCTGCTTTATTTGCTACTTCAGCTATATAAACTCTCTCATCGGTTAAATTAATAGCCGTAGTTTGATCAGCCAAAGCAGTTACCGAAGCAATACTGATGCTCCCGCTTGCTAGGTTGCTTATAGTGCCTGCGTTTAGGACGGCATTGAAATTATGAACATCGTTAGTTTGAAAAGTTGCAATGGTGTCACTGCCGTTCAAATTCGATGTATGCCCGCTATATATCAACGTGTCGCTACTGGAGTTTGCGAGGTTAATTGTATCATCGCCGACGCCGGCGGTAATTAAGTCAGTCCCTGTGCCAGCCGTAATTACATCATCGCCAGCGCCACCGAACAGTTTGTTGCTTCCACTGTTGGCCGTAAGTGTATCGTTTCCATTATCGCCGTATAACTGGTCATTACCTGAGCCGGCTGTGAGTGTATCGTTTCCATTATTGCCTCTAATAACGTCATTGCCACCCGCGCCCTGAATTGTGTCGTCACCGCTGCTGCCCGTCAGTGTCTCAGCAAACGACGTGCCTAAAATTGTTGCGGTATTTCCTTCTGGCACGGTGTAATTCTCATCTGAGCGACGTTTTTCGTTTCTTCCAAAATATTCATAGTGTTCAAACGCTGTGAATGAAGAGGCGCCGACGTCCGGATACAACTCCAAATACAGGTTGGTGTTAAAATTTTCAGATGGATCTCTACGTTCTTTGTGACCGAAAGCTATAAAATGCTCGAACGCTGAGAAGAAGTTAGCATTTACAGCAGCGGCCACATCAGGATTGTTTGATAAGTAGTAATTGATATCAAAACTTGCAGTAGGGGATCTCGCTTCAGTATTTCCGAATAACCAAAAGTGTTCTACCGGATTAGTCGATCCATTTGCAACATCAAGATTATTTTCGAGATAATAACTTGTGTCAAAAAATGGACTAGGGTCGCGGAGTTCCTGAACACCAAACTCTACATAATGCTGAAGTGGGTTTATAGTTCCATCTTCCCTCAAATCAGCATTAAAATTTGTATAAAAGCCGCTAGAGAAAAATTTATTTGGGTCTCTATTTTCGCGCCAGCCTATACTCATGTAATGCTGAAATGGGTCGATTCCGGCTGCTGCAATATCTGGGTTTTGAGCCAGATAATACGCTTCGTCAAAGAGTTTCCGTGCGGTCATTTTAAAGCCATTCGTCAGAAAATTGTATTTACGTGGAAGAATGCAATTTACAGGCCAAATAAAATATTAAATTCGAAACGCCAAAATGTTTTTTTGCGAAAGCCGATGGAAAAATTTTTGATAATTTGTTTTGAAAAATTGATTTACAGCTTGCTCGCGCGTTTTTATGCGGCCTCTTTAAGAATGGCTGCGGTTTTTAGTATCATCTCCGCGCATTTTTCACCGATCATGATAGAAGGGGCATTTGTATTACCAGAAGTAAGTGTCGGCATTATTGAGGCATCTGCTACCCGTAAGCCTTCAATACCATGTACCTTAAGCTCTTCATCTACCACGGCGAAATTATCGCTTCCCATCTTGCACGTGCCGACCGGATGGTAAGTTGTTTCTGCATTATTTTTTATCCAATTAACTATATCTTCATCACTTTGACATTCCGGTCCTGGTCCAATCTCTTCTCCCACTACGTCTGATAGAGGCGATGTAGAAAATAACTCTCTAGCTTTTCGCATTGCTGCCACGGTGCCTTCACGATCGTAGGGAGCAGACATGAAATTAAAGTGAATTGCAGGTGGAACCATCGGATCAGCGGATTGAATGTGGATATCACCTAGGCTTTCTGATCGCAGTACGTTTATATTTAGTGTAACGCCTCGTTGCTTGGAGATTTGTAGTTGTCCATCTACTGAGTCATAAAGAAATGGGGTCATAGCTATTGCCGCATCGGGAGATGCCAACCCTTCACGTGTTTTAAAGTACATTCTGATAGGTGCAGCGCACATCGCAAAAAAGCCTTTTCCCGTGGCTGCATATTTAATTGCTTCAGCCGCTAGTCTCCAACCGCGCGCATTATCATTAAAAGTTGCTCCTTTTTCTGTAATGGTGAATCGCATTCTGGGCGAATAATGATCTCGTAGATTTCGTCCTACACCCGGTAATTCGTGTTTTACATCTATACTAAACTTATTAAGGATTTCAGGATCGCCAATTCCTGATAATTCTAAAAGTTTTGGTGAATTGATAGAACCAGTGCTAACAATCACTTCGCGCTTAGCGATCGCTTCGTGTTTAACGCCGTTCACTGAATATTTTACGCCATGGCATGTTTTATCTTTTAAAATAAGCGTTTCGGCCATTGCGCCAGAGACGATTGTTAGGTTTGTCCGATTGCGAGCGGGGTCTAGGTGGCAGTAGGCTGTGCTCTGTCTCCTGCCCTTATTTATTGTAACCTGTGTTATGCCGATACCTTCTTGCGAAGCTCCATTATAATCTTTTGTATATGGGATTCCGATTTTCTCTGCCGCAGCTATCATTCTATCATGAAGCGGACAAATATCTGGGGATTCGTCGGTTACTCGCAAAATTCCATCACGTCCCCTGGTTTCATTTGAACCGCCATCGTATGACTCCATCTTTTTAAAGATTGGAAGTACATCGGAATAACTCCATCCTCGATTGCCCAATTGCGCCCAGTGATCATAGTCTTGAGGTTGCCCGCGAACGAAGACCATTCCATTAATAGAACTCGATCCACCAAGCATTTTCCCGCGCGGGATAGGGATTCTCCTGCCACCACTGCCTTCATCAGGTTCTGATGAAAAACACCAATTAACAGCAGGCCTATTGATCAACTTTGCCATTCCGATCGGTACTCGAGACCAAAAATAGCCCGATCCTTCAGTACCTGCTTCCAAACATAGTACTTTATATTCTCCAGATTCGGAAAGCCGATTGGCAAGAACAGCCCCAGCTGACCCAGCACCAACAACAATATAATCGTACTCTGTTTTAGTCATTTTTTTTCCTTCTATCTATCTGACGATCCCGTCGTGCCTTAATTTGACTTTAAATATGATTTAAAACTCAAAAATTATAAATATTTCGATGGTTACTATAAAATGACTTTGCTGTTTTTAAAGAGAGGTTTTATAGCGTATCTTTAATCATCACCGCACTGATGAGGTAAAATTGTGAGGCGAAAATGGGATCAGATATAATTAAAGCTCTAACATTCGATACAGGAGGAACAATTTTAGATTGGCATACGGGGTTTTCAAAAATTCTTAAGAACATTGGTGAAAAATACGGTGTAGAGAAAAATTGGGCCGAAATTGCGAATCAACTAAGAAAAAGGTCCTTAGAAAAAATTATCAATTTAGGGGAATTTGAACCTCCAACAATTAATTTCGATGATGCTCATGCATCAGTTCTTGACGAACTATGTCAGGAAAATGGATTGGATATGTTCTCCTCCGAAGACAGAAGAAAAATTGCTTGGGAAGCACCGCACTCATTCGATACTTGGGACGATTTTCCAACGTCTTTATCTAGGTTGAAACAAAAATATCTTTGCTGCTCGTTTACGATATTAAGTTTTAGAATTATTATTGACACTGCTAGAAAAAATCAGATTTCGTGGGATGCAGTTTTTTCCTGCGAAGCGATAGGAAAATATAAAACGCTCTCTGCTCCGTATGAGACGGTTGCCAAGTGGTTAAACTTGAGTCCAGATGAAATATGCATGGTCGCTTGTCATAACTTTGATTTGGATGCGGCCAAAAAAGTTGGCTTCAAGACGGCCTTTGTAAGAAGACCAAACGAATGGGGTGCTGCTGGGCCGCCCGATCCAACTCCAAATCCTAATCACGATATTATAGTTGATACCTTCCCGCAGCTTGCTGAAAAGCTTGGCGTTTAGAAAGTTTCACAAAAAAAATTAAATGCCGTGTCCGCTATCTCTTCGTATTTTTTCACGGTGGAACGAATAAATACCTGTAACCACCACAATCAGTGTGCCAAGGACAGTCATGTTATCAGGCCAGTCGTTAAAAATAATAATCCCGAGCCCAATTGCCCATATCATAGCGGTATATCGAAAAGGTGCTATGAAACTAGTCTCGCCAGTTCTCATGGCGAGAACACTAAAAAAGTAGCCGAAAACAATCGCAATAGCGGCAAGTGTTAACAAAAACCAATGCGTGCTAGTTAAAGTGACCCACACTACACTTGGTAACATAATTGCTCCATATATTGTAATTGCCACCCCCGTAATTAAGGCTACTAGCGATGTTGGGACATCGTTGGATAGTTTTCGTGTGGCTATGTCTCTTATTGTAACACAGAAAACAGCGGCTATTGCATAAAATGAATAGATAGAAAACCCGTCTACCCCAGGTTTTACGATTATTGTGACACCCAAAAAACCAATTATTATTGCAAGCCATCGACGCCAACCAACCGTTTCCCTCAAAAAGAGGGCAGCCGCCATCGTTACTGTCAATGGCACAGCTTGAAGTATCGCGGTAACATTCGCCAATGGTATTTGGGCTAGCGCCGATAGAAAAAACACAGCCGCACCTACTTCGGCCGCAACACGAAGCCATATGTATTTCCAATCAGCTTTATCTACTGAAACTTTAATTTGATTTCTATAGATCACTATTAACGCCAACATGGGTATCGTGATGATACCTCTTAAGAAAATCGCTTGATATATCGAGATGTCGATGAAAAGAAATTTCATGAAGGCATCATTAACCACAAAGGCGAGCATGTTTATGCTCATAAAAATGGCGCCCTTTAGATTTTCTGCTGGTAGCATTTTTCTGCTCTTTAAATTTGGAATTTTTTGATAGCCGATGGGTCTAGTCGAATTCCGAACCCAGAAGTTTCTGGTATGTGTATTGATCCATCTGCAACCTTTGGACCCTCTATTAGCATTCCAGCCCAGAGTGGATCGCGCTCAGGATTAGCGAAACATTCAACAGACATCCCATGTGGTTGGGAGCATAAAAGGTGTGATGCTATTTGTGGTTCTTCGTGATGGGTAAGGTATATGTCAGAAAGTTCTGCAATAGCGGCAACCTTCTTCCAAGTGGAGACGCCACCACCTTCAGAAGCGTCAAAATTAACAATATCGACCGCATTAGAATTAATTAGTCTCCGCATACCCTGCCCGGAGATTTCACTTTGACCAGCATTTATTGGAATTTTTGTTCGCTGTCGAACTTCTCGCATTCCGCGGATATCATCCATCCAGTGGCATGGTTCTTCGAACCACGCAATTTCTTGATCTTCAACTAAATTAGCAAATTTAGTAGCATCTCGCCATGACCAACCTCTATTGGCATCTACGGCAATTAGAAAATCTGGTCCGCTGGCTTCCCTGGCTATACGTACTCTTTTGGCATCCTCCTCAGGCGTTAAGCCGCCGACCTTTACCTTGCACCCACTCATGCCAAGATCTTTCAAATCTTGCATTTCACGTGCTAGATCATCTAGCGTTTTTCCATCTTCGTAGTAACCACCAATTGAAATTATTTCTCTTCTATCGCTAACTCCGCCGAGCAAACGGCAAACACTAACGTCAAAACAGCGACCTATCGCGTCCCAAATCGCTGTGTCAACGCAAGCGATAGCCTGGCTGAATAGCTCCGCGGATAAGGCAGCCGTTTCTAATTTTCTACGCAGTTTAAGATTCAGTAGTTGCCAATTACGGACATCTTCGCCGATTAATAGTGGGGCGATTTGTTTATCTATAAGATCTGCGATTTCTCTACCGTGACTTCTGTTATCTCCATTGTAAACCTCGGCAACCGGTCCATCTTTCACCCATAATTGTGTCACAACTGTACACCGCGATGTAACGCTGTACGTACTTCCGCCAAAGTCTTTTGTTAGTGGTATTTTTATTGGTGTTGCCGTAATTTTTTCTATGAACATGAAGGCATACTCCACGGGTGAACCGTCCAGGCTTTTGAAGTATCGCGGCCAATTTAAACGATGTAAACAGATAATGCGCTAACGGCAGTATCTCTATAAAGCGAAGTTGACCTTAAATGGATTTGAAATTATCAATAAATATCGAGAAGTTGTACTTACTTTATAAAATGATTCAGGATGATGCTGATGTCAAAAGGGAACATGGAAATTACTAACGCTAAAGACAGCGAACATTTCGATGTTTTAATAGTTGGTGCGGGCATTTCCGGCGTGGCAGCTGGAGTTTACCTTAATAAATACTGCCCTAGCGAAAAATTTTTGATACTCGAAGCTGAGGAAAGCTTTGGTGGAACGTGGTGGACACATCGTTCCCCAGGGATTCGTTCAGATAGTGACCTTCACACCTTTGGATATAGTTTTAAACCCTGGATCGGGCCACCAATTGCCACCGCAAATGAGATTCTCTCTTACATGGGAGACGTTATAAAAGAAAACCGTTTAGAAAATAGTATTAGGTATAAACACCGGATATTGAGAGCAAATTGGTGTAATGCTGAAAAGCAGTGGTTTATCGAAGCAGAATGTCTAGAGAACAAAGAGCTGACGCATTTTCGAGTTAACTTTTTATGGATGTGCCAAGGATATTATCGGCACAATGAGGGTTATACGCCAAATTGGGACGGTGTTTCAGATTTTAAAGGTAGGATAGCGCACCCAGAAAATTGGCCAGATGATTTAGATTATAAAGATAAAAAAGTTGTAGTCATTGGATCAGGTGCAACGGCTGCGACAGTAGTTCCTGCTATGGCTAGCAGCGCAAAGCATGTTACAATGCTTCAGCGCACGCCGACGTTTTTTCGTACCGGACGTAATGCTATTGAAATTGCTGAAACCCTTCGAGAACTGAATGTTGATGAGACCTGGATACATGAAATCACCCGACGCAAGATTATGCATGACCAAACAACATTCACAGCGCGGTGTCGTTCAGAACCTGAGGAAGTAAGAGATGAATTAATAGGAAATATAAGAGATTTGTTAGGTCCTGATTACGATGTTGAAAAGCATTTTACGCCTCCATATAGACCATGGCGCCAACGTATCGCCTTTGTTCCAGACGCAGATTTGTTTAAGTCTATAGCAGACGGCAAGGCGTCAGTGGTAACTTCGGAAATAGATAAATTTGTATCCGAGGGTATTCAGCTGGAATCAGGTGAGATTTTGGAGGCTGATGTAATTGTCACTGCTACTGGCTTTAATATGAATGTAATGGGTGACATAGACTTTGCCATTGATAGTGTGCCATTAAATTTTCATGACACCATAACATATCGGGGAATGATGTTCACGGGCGTACCAAACTTGGCTTGGGTTTTTGGTTACTTCAGAGGAAGTTGGACGATAAGGAGTGAAATAATCGCAGGGTTCGTTTGCCGACTTCTAAATCATATGAAAAAGAATGGCGCAAAAAGTGTAGAGCCTGCATTGCGAAAGACCGAACGGGATATGGCCTTATTTGATTGGATGGATGACGAGGATTTTAATCCAAATTATCTTAAAAGGGCATTGCCATTATTGCCGCGCAGAGGCGATAGTTTTGAGTGGCGGCACACACAAGATCACTGGCGAGAACAGACGGAATTTCCTCTAATCGATCTGGACGACGAAGTTTTTATTTATCATGGCACAGATAACTCTGTTATGGCCGCTGAGTAAGTATTAAAGAATGAGCAATCTTTTAAAAATTTATATTTTATAAATTGAGTAAGAAAAATTAAAAGCGATCCTTATTGTATGGCGCTATAGAAAATTGTAGGACCTACTGGCACGCTCACTCCCTGAGTATCATTAACGAAAGCGAGAAATTATGTTCCGTAATTTGACGGACAACACAAAGGGCGTTTTGTGCATGATAGCGGGAACGCTTGTGCTTACAAGCCAGGACGCAATAACAAAATGGATGACCGCAAAGTATCATGCAGGAGAAATTCTATTCTATAGAGGAATTTTTTCTTTTATTCCAATAATCTGCCTGATAATTATTGCCAAAAATTATAAGATAATTTTTACAAAGAATCTTAAGACCACGCTTTTGCGAGCATTCCTTGGAACAGCCACATCAATATTTGTAGTTCTATCTTTTATCCATTTGCCGTTAGCGACAGCTTTAGCAATAATCTTTCTAAGCCCAATCATGTTAACGGCATTATCTGGTCCGTTGTTAAAAGAGAAGGTTGGTTGGCGAAGATGGGTGGCTGTTTTCGTAGGTTTCTTGGGCGTACTTTTAATTATGCGACCTTCAGGTGGGGGAGACTATTTTTTATACGCCATCCCAATTATAACTGCGTTGCTAGCTACGTTTAGGGATTTAGTTACAAGAAGTATGAAAGGCGGTGACAGTTCGGCATCTATATTATTCTTTTCGATGGTTGCTGCCCTCATTACCGGAGCTTTAAGTTTGCCGGTTTTTGGCGCTAGTATGCCCAGCTTATATGACTTATTTTTGTTTGCAGCAGCAGGAACCATGGTTGGGTTAGCACATTTTCTACAAATTCAAGCTCTTTTATTTGCCTCTGCGAGTATCGTATCTCCATTTAAATATCTATCATTGGTATATGCTGCTTTAATTGGTTACTTCATTTGGGGTGATGTCCCGGATGAATGGAAAATATGTGGCGCTGCCCTTATTGTTGGAGCTGGAATTTTTATACTATACCGGGAGGGGCAGCAAAAAGCTGTCCGCTGATCAAATTATGACCAAAATGGATCTCTCTCACTTTATAAGCGTTTTTCCAAAACGGGAGCTAATAAAAGCGAGGTTAGAAAATAATTAAAAAGGCTTAGCTAGCTTTGAATCATTTTGCATTTTTTTTGAAATTTTCTAGCTGCATTTTGCTGCCAGCTGTCATGCAGGCTAGATCTGAGGTGAGCATGACCATATCAAAGCCTCGCTCTGCTGCACCTACTGCAAACTCGCTACCCGCACAATGCATCACAGCCTTGATTCCATTATCATGTGCTGTTTTAAGTATTTTATTACAGGTTTCTATATGCAAAGGGTCTGGGTTATCACCTCTTGGTTCTAGGTCTAGGGCATAGGAAAGGTCGGAAGGCCCGATATAAACAGCATCAAGACCTGGCGTTGCGCAAATAGCTTCTAAATTTGCTAAACCTTCCTTGGTTTCGATCATTGCCATTACAATGATTTCCTCATTTGCTTTACTTGGATAGTCAGCTCCCCCGTATTGGGATGCACGTACAGGGCCAAAAGAACGCATTCCATCGGGTGGGTAGCGGCAGGCGCTAACGGCTCTTGCTGCTTCTTCTGCATTATTTACAAGGGGTACAATTATACCATATGCGCCCAAATCGAGCGCCTTCATAATGGGTGCAGGATCATTCCATGCAACTCTTACGAATGGAACTGTATCTGTCTGGGAAATAGCTTGAAGCATGGGTAAAACGTCGCTCATTTCTGATGTGCCATGTTGCAAGTCTACGCAGAGTGCATCGAAACCCTGTCTTGCCATAACCTCTGCGGTCAAACCGTGAGAAATGGATAGCCAACCTAATGTCGCACAACTCCCATTTTGCCAAATTTCTTTTATTTTATTTTCGCGCATGTGCCACCCCTCAAGCAATGTTGTTTATAAAATGCGATTGGACGATATAACTTATTATTTACTGTCGTTTTAATTTTATAGCCTCTAAATTGATTCCGCCAATATTTTGAAAATACCTAAACAGGCTATCATTATCTTTTCATAACTAAAATCAAAAACAATATATTTCAATTTTTGAACTTATTTTATATTTAAAATAGACGTGGTGGCTTTTTTCAATCTTATACCTTAGGCAAAAGCTATTTAATGAAATGAATAGACAAAATGAAAAAGACATTTTTTAGAAAGTTAATCCTTTTCAAAATTACCTTATCTTGGTTAGCGGTCATTAGCGGCTCTGCCGAGAGTACGAATTTGAGTGATATGCAATTAATTAATATGGCTCGCGATGAAGGAGTCGTATTTTTAATGCGGCATGCCTTAGCGCCGGGAATAGGAGATCCACAAAACTTTGATATCAATGATTGCAAAACGCAAAGACTTTTGTCTGAAGAGGGCAGAATCCAGGCACGAATGGTTGGTGAAAAATTTCGTCAAAGTGGATTAAAAAGTGCTCGTGTTAAAAGCAGTCAGTGGTGCCGATGTAAAGAAACGGCAAGGCTCCTTAACCTTGGTGTCGTAGAAGAAATTCAATTTTTAAACTCGTTTTTCGATACGCCGGAAAGAGAGGGGCCTCAGACTACTGCACTTCGCAAATGGTTATTTCATCAGGCTTCCTCAAGTGGACTGATTTTGGTCACGCATCAAGTGAATATCACTGCTTTGACTGGAGTTGTTCCATCATCTGGAGAGTTAGTTGTCATACGGTTGAAAAAACCTTTCGCGATAGAGGTTATTGGGACGATTGATACAAAATACTAAGAGAGGAATAATAGGAAAATTATTGTTATTCTGACTTCTATAAGAAATTCTCGAAAACATGTTTCCATGTTTAAATGCCGTTAGGTAGCCGACCTACATTATTGACGTGATTGTTTCCGTTGTGTCTGCTTCCTGTGCAGGCTTGTCCCAACGTATCCGATTAATGCGCGGAAAGCGAAGGGCTATGCCAGATTTGTGACGCGAACTTGCATGCGCACTGTCGAACGCGAGTTCTACAACCAACTCCTTCCTGACTTCTCTAACGGGACCAAATCGGTTCAGCGTGTTGCCTCGAACCCATTTATCTAGCATTACGAGTTCTTCATCAGTAAAACCTGAGTATGCTTTTCCTATTGGCACCAATTCATTTCCTCGCCATATTCCAAAGGTATAGTCCGAATAAAAAGAACTCCGTCGGCCATGGCCCCTTTGAGCATACATCATAACACCATCTAAAAATTTTGGGTCCCGCTTCCATTTAAACCATGGACCTTTCGGACGTCCTGGAGAATATTTACTCTGGAGGTCTTTGATCAATACGCCTTCATGACCAAGGGTATCGGCCTTCTCTGTTCGCAGTTCGGCAAGCCGACTCCAGCTGTCAAAATCTAAGATCTCGGAAATGTCTAGTCGACTATTTTTTACCTGTTTCATCCAATCTTCTAATTTTTGACGTCTAATTTTAAGAGGTAAATCTCTTATATCGTCTTCGTTGTAAAATAGCATATCGTAAACTCGAATAAATGCGGGGTAGTTCTTTAGATGCATTTTGGTGGGTGATTTTCTATTAAGCCTTTGTTGCAGTTGATTGAACGGGAGGGCTTTAAAGTTTTCACCAACCAGTAATTCTCCATCTAAAACAGCTTTCCCATTAAGTTCGCCAACTATATCTGGAAACGCTCTGGATATATCATCACCTGTGCGAGAATACAGCTGCTTGTTAGATTCATCGAAAACCGCCTGAACCCTAATACCGTCCCATTTCCATTCGGCTTGAAAATCGTTTGGATCAAGACGATCAAAATCCTGCTCTATGTTTAGAGGGTTTGCCAGCATCATAGGGTGGAATGTTCTCGTATGTTGAATTTTGGGTATACCAGTTTTCCCATCTAGCCATTCGAAGAGGCCAATGTATGGCGGCGTAAGTCCATGCCACACTTTCTCTATATCTTCCAATAGGCAACCGCTGTAAGCGGCAAGCGCCGTTTTAGCCAGTCGTGCTGATACACCAACTCGGAGTCCACCAGTAGCAAATTTAATCATCGCCCAGCGTTCATTCGAGTTGGCATTGTCTAAAAAACTTGAAATTAACGCAGAAAGTTTTGCCTTTGGGGTTCCCTCCATTTTGGAAATGAATTCCGCAATGCTTGGTAATTTTTCTTTATATGGTGCTGTGTCTGGCCAAATTAAGGAGACAGTCTCGGCCAAGTCACCCACATAGTCATATGACAAATTAAATAACTCTTGATCAATCCGTTCAGCTACCAAGGTTCGTAATAACGATGGTTTTATCCCAGGATTAGATAATGTTCCTGTGAGCGCGCCTAGAGCATAGCCGCGATCGGGATCTGGAGTATATTTGAAATACTCAGACAGAACTGAGATTTTGTCATTGCGAGAAGTTTTCAAAATAAGCGTGACTAAGAGTTGTGAGAACCTCTTCATATCTCAAGTTCCTCATCGCGCCCTTGTAAACGCAGTGGCTCTGCATTTTTCCTATTGAGCTTGCACCAATGTACTAACGCATCCTCCCTTCCATGTGTGACCCAAATTGTATCGGCTTCCGTGCTGTCAATTGTGCTGGTGAGCTCGTTCCAGTCGGCGTGATCTGATATTATTAGTGGAAGCTCCACGCCACTTCTTTTAGCTCGTTGTTTTATTGTCATCCAACCAGAAGCCTGGCAAATAATTGGGTCCATCAGACGCCTTGACCAACGGTCTCGAAGCGCCGACGGCGGTGCCATCACAACTGCCCCTTTCATAGTTTCTTTGTCTTGAGCGAGTGCTTTTCGAAGTAGGCCTAGATTTATCCCTTCAGATGAATAGTAGTCGCAAAGTTTCTCTAGAGCGCCGTGGATAAAAATAGGGTGATCATAGCCAGCTTCTCGAAGAAGACTTATCACTCGTTGTGCTTTCCCTAAAGAATATACCCCAATTAGGTGCGTTCTGTTGGGTTGCCCTGAAATAGATTTTAAAAGATTGTTAATTTCATTGTGGGGGGACGGATGCTGAAATATAGGGAGGCCAAAGGTCGCTTCAGTTACGAAAAGGTCACATTTAATTATTTCAAATGCCTGGGCACTGCTATCGGGAATTGTTTTATAATCGCCCGTTACTACTACCCGTTGACCTCTATACTCTATCGAAATTTGAGCGCTTCCCAGGATGTGGCCGGCGGGATGTAAAGTAATAGTTACATCATTTATCCTCAATGGTTTGCCAAACTCCATTGATTGAAAAGAGGTAGCACTTTTCTCGCCATATCTAATTTTCATAATGTCTATTGTCTGTCGAGAGGCCAAAACTTTTTGGTGGCCGGGCCGCGCGTGATCGGCGTGACCGTGTGTAATTATTGCCTTGTCGACAGGTTTGATTGGGTCGATGTAGGCGTCGATTGGTGCTATATAAAGTTCATGATTAATCCACTGCATGACCTACAATATAGTGAGACCTCTGCAAAGCTCAAACAGCATCCTTTAAATGAGTGGATGACGAAGCAACAATGGAATTGGTTCCCGCATCAAGTCGAGGCGGCAATGCACGCTAGTTCTGGGGAGGATGTTCTGGTTTTGGCGCCTACCGGAGCCGGTAAAACACTGTCCGGTTTCCTACCATCTTTTTTAGATATTCATGATAGGGGGTCTAATGGATGCCTTCATACCCTATATATCTCACCACTTAAAGCACTCACAGTTGATGTTCATAGAAATATTACCAAACCTATTGAAGCTATAAATCTTCCTATATCATTTGAAACACGCACGGGCGACACCCCGGCTGGAAGACGCAAACGTCAAAAGAGTAAGCCGCCTGACTTTTTAATGACTACGCCTGAGTCATTAGCTCTTTTGTTATCTTACGAAGATGCGGAGACTTACTTTAGTCAACTACGGTTTGTAATAATAGACGAGTTACATACTTTCTTTGATAATAAAAGAGGGGACCTGTTATCTTTGAATCTAGAGCGGATCACTTCACTTTCGCCAACCGCTGTCCGTATTGGTCTTTCGGCCACGATAAATAATCCGCAACGAGCGCTTGATTGGATTACTCGCGATAGGGGTAGTTTGGTAGAAGTTTCCGAAGCCGTAAGACCTGAGATAGAAATCTTGGAGGCTAGTTCGCGCATTCCCTGGTCAGGGCATTCAGCAAAGCATGTAATTAAAAATATCTACGAAAATATATCTATAGCTGGAATGAGTATTATATTTGTTAATACTCGCGCGCAGGCTGAATTTGTGTTTCAGGAGTTATGGCAGGTAAATGATAAGCATCGTCGTATCGCTCTTCACCATGGATCATTAGAACGGGAATTACGGCGAAAAGTAGAAGCGAGCATGGCGGCTGGAAGACTAGATTGTGTTGTCGCCACTAGTTCGTTAGATCTAGGGTTAGATTGGGCAGAAATAGACTTGGTAATCCAAATTGGCGCTCCAAAGGGCGTTAGTCGTTTAATTCAGAGAGTGGGAAGATCGAATCATCGTATTGATCAACCGAGCCGAGCGATGCTGGTTCCTACAAACAGATTTGAATATTTAGAATGCTTAGCAGCCAAGCGGGAAATAGAATCGGGAAATTTGGATGGAGCCAATTTTAGGGTTGGTGGCTTAGATGTTCTAGCACAGCATTTGCTCGGAACAGCTTGTTCCCGTAATTTTCAGGCTGATCTCTTATACGCCGAGATAATAAAAGCAACTCCCTACAGCAAATTAGAGCGTGATGAGTTTGATGCCGTAATAAATTTTGTATCCAATGGCGGATATGCATTGAAAACTTATCCGCAGTACAGTCGCCTCATAGAAACAACGCCTGGAACGTATGCGTTGCGTGATGTTAAAATCGCAAGGCAATATCGAATGAATATCGGTACGATCGTGGAGTCACCGATGCTAAAAGTGAAACTGCGAAATCGAACGCTAGGGAATATTGAAGAAAATTTCATTTTGAACCTAGCTCAAGGTGACACTTTTCTCTTCGGTGGCATGGTTCTCAAATTTGATCGTTTACATGATGCAATCGTCCTGGTTTCGAAAACAAATGACGATGAAGCCCAAATACCTAGTTATGCTGGAGGGAGATTGCCGTTGACGACAAATTTAGCGTCAGCGGTTCGGTTGCTGATCGGTGATAAAACGAATTGGAAAGGTCTTCCTGGCCAAATTCAGGAGTGGCTGAATATGCAGGATGATCGTTCGCATCTTCCAGATAACAAGAGACTGATAACCGAAGCGTTCGAGTTTAAAAGCCGATTTTATTTCGTTGTTTATAGTTTTTCAGGAAGGAACGCTAATCAAACGTTAGGCTTCCTTTTGCTAAGGAGAATGAGAAGAGCCGGTCTTAAGCCGATGGGTTTTTCTATGAGTGATTACGCTCTTGCTGTCTGGTCGCTTAAGCCCGTTGAGAATGCAGAAAAATTACTGGAACCAAGTATCATGATTGATGAATTTGAAGAATGGCTTGAGGAAACGCCACTCTTAAAAAGGTTATTTCGAGATGCGGCAATAATATCCGGCCTTGTGGAACGACGTCATCCTGGAAAAGTTAAAACAGGCCGCCAGGTTCTTTTTAGTTCAGACTTAATATACGATGTTTTACGTCGTTATGAACCAGATCATATTCTCCTTAAAGCAGTTAGGCGTGATGCGATGGAGGGGTTAATAGATGCTAGTCGACTTGCTGCTACATTAGCTAATTTTCAAAAAAATATTATATTTAAAAAATTAGATTATATTTCGCCCATGGCAGTTCCGCTGGTTATGCAGATTAGTAAGGAGAGTACTATTTGGAGTGAATTAACTGACGACATTCTTGCCGAGAGTGAAGAGGAAATAATCTGTGCTGCTAGAGTCCAATCATTGCACTGAATTTGGAGGGAGTGTATTCGAGATGCATCCAAGCGGTGCACTTTACTGGCCGTCTCAGTTGTCGCTTTTAGTTGCCGATTTGCATTTCGAAAAAGGATCTAGTTATCACAAGACAGGACAATTTTTACCTCCGTATGATACCCATCAAACGCTTGAAAAGTTAGAAACGGTTATCAAATATTTTAAGCCAAGAAGAATATTCTTTTTAGGCGACACATTCCACGATATGTCTGCATGGAAGAGAATGCCAGATGTTAACAAATCCAGACTCCTTAATGCTGTGAAAAATTTGGAAGCCGTATGGATTGAGGGAAATCACGATCAGGGGGGTGTCCCTGATAGATTTAAATCTCTAGAAAAAATTGAGGTTGATGGCATTACGCTGCGTCATATAATGCAAAGGAGTTTTTTGGGTCCAGAAATAAGTGCACATTTTCATCCAGTCGGGGTTATAAAGTTTGGGGGTATGAGGGTAAGGCGACCATGCTTTATTAAGTCTGACCAAAAATTTGTGATGCCATCATTCGGTGTGTTAACGGGTGGACTGGATTTTTCCAATGACGCGTTTGAAGAATTCCATAAATGCGAAACACAATTGTTCTTTTTGGGTCGACGAAAGATATTTAGGTCTTCTGAGAGGTATTTGAAAAATATAAAGTCCGCAGGGAATGATCGAAAAATAGGTAAAGTAGCTAGGCATTAGAAAATACATAGTAAAAATCAAATTTCTCTTTTCCCATGTTTAAAATTTATAAATTTAGTGATCTGCGCAGTGACCATCCGCGTAACAATGCAAAGGAGATTTTAAATGAAAAAATTTGTTTTGTTATTAGCGCTTTTGTCGGTTCCCTTAGGCACTTCCGCGGCCTTCGCAGGAAGTTGTAGTAGTTACGGTGATCACACCCACACGGATAAAGATAAAAAAGAAACGAAATAATGCAGCGTTTGGAACCCGGAATTTACTTTGTTATTTCGGGTCCCTCACTCGGAGTACTCTCTCTCAAACGCCCTGATGTGACTAACGTTCAACTCCCACAGACGACCCACCTCCATTAGAAGAAATTAATCAATGACCGACGTTGCTGTGATCGGTGCAGGCTTGGCCGGTTGTACCGCTGCTCATCACTTGAGTGAGATAGCGAAAATAAAAGTATATGAAAAATCAAAGCGTTCTGGAGGGCGAATAGCGACTCGATTTTCGTGCAAGCACCAGTTCGACCACGGCGCCCAGTTTTTCACTGCTAAATCGTCTGCTTTTAAAGATTTTTTAACGCCGCTAGTCGACGGGGGGTGTGTTGCAAGATGGGACGGACGCTTTGCTGAGTATGATGGCGCTCAACTCATTCGCCAAACGGAGTGGGGCGGCTCACCTCCGCATTGGGTAGGAACACCTACGATGTCGGATTTTGTTGAGAGATTGTCAGACGGCCTGGACTGTGTATTTAACGTCGAGGTTGCACGAGCAGAAAAAGAAAAAGACCGTTGGGTTTTGTTCGACACGCAAGGGAACCCCTTGGGTGATTACGACTGGATAATCCTGACAGCTCCCGCTCCACAGACGCATAACCTATTACCAGATGAAATTAGTTTTAAAGCTCAGGTTGGTCTCATTAAGACGTTAGGTTGTTATTCTTTGATGTTGGGTTATCAACGCGCGGTTAACTTACCTTTCGATGCTGCCTTAGTGAAAAACGCCAATGTTAGTTGGATTTCGGTTAATTCGTCCAAACCAAATCGCAAAAACTTTTCGATGTTAGTGCATTCGACTAATAGGTGGGCCGAACAGAATATGAATACGGATCTAGCTGAAGTGCAGGAAAAGCTATTTGAATTTACGTCCGAGATATTAGGTTTCAATGTTACGTCTGCTGATTACGTAGAAACAAAGCGATGGCGCTTTGCAAACTCTGTTCGACAAACAGCCCAACCATTCTTTCTCGATAGAAGCAACCAAGTAGCGTCTTGCGGCGACTGGTGCATAAGAGGAAGGATTGAGGCCGCTTTTCTCAGTGCAAAAAGACTCGCGGTCGAACTCCTAAAAGACTTATAGATAATATCAGCTAGGCTGTAATATAATCCATCCAGGAATAAAATTGAGTAGTCAATCTGTAAAGATGAAGACCCTAGTTATAAGTCCGTTAGCAAAGTCATTTGCGAGACTTGCGATAATCGCCTTGTAGGTATTATCATAGGGCGGTCACATCGCAACATGTCGGAGCCAGTAATGGATGTAAATATAAATCCTCTATCAAAGGCTATAGGTGCTGAGATATTGGGCGTCGATTTGTCTGAAAAAGTAGATTCAGAAGACCTCTTTCATATCAATTTAGCAATGCAAAAATCGCTTGTGTTAGTTTTTCGAAATCAAAAATTGGAGCCAAATAATCTTTTGTCGGCTGTTCGTCTATTTGGCGACACCATGGAGCAACACCTCACTGATACTTTAATGGAAAGTCACCCAGAAATTGCGGTGTTGGACAGTCGCGAGATGCCCCCCGATAAAGAAGGAAAAATTATTCCATTCGGTGGACGTGATTGGCATACTGATCATACAAACCATGAAGCCCCCCCCTAAATTTACAGTTTTATATGCGATTAAACTTCCAAACTCCGGTGGTGATACAAGTTTCGCCAATATGCACCTTGCTTTTGATTCTCTGCCTCAAAGTGAAAAAATTAAATTGAGCAGGTTAGAAACAGTAAACAAGATTGAAGATTTTGCTTATATTGATAAGACTGCGAGGGAGAAGTTTGGTAAATTACCAATTCACCCGCTGATACGCACGCATCCCGACACAGGGCGAAAAGCCATTTACGTGCATCCAGGAAAATTGGAAAAAATCGTAGGCATGGAGCCAGAAGAAAGTCAGCACGTTATTCAGGCTCTACTTAATAAAGTGCTCACACCGGATATTTGCTACAGACACAAATGGAGAGAAGGGGATCTCTTGTTATGTGATAACCGAGCTGTCTTGCATCTAGCTCACCATGATTACGACTTAAATGAAGGTCGAATAATGCATCGTATTTTGATAAAGGGTGAACGGCCCGTTTGATTGCTTTGAAGCGGCCTGAGCATTTGTTAGGTAGAGAAAACTCTGATGTTAAAGGTAAAAAGGCATAGAGGCGTTTTTAATCCAAATAATAGTTCCCCTTACGAATTAAGCAGGACGCGCGTAGAGAATTTTGTCAGATGTCCAGCTTGTTTTTATCTGCAACAAGTAAAAAAAGTTAACTTCCCGAGCATTCCCGGTTTTAACATAAATGAAGCAACGGATGTGCTGCTGAAACGTGACTTCGATGAATGCCGGGCAAAAGGGATATCTCATCCATTTTTAAAAGCTCAAGGGTATGGGCATTTAATCCCATTCGATCATGAAGACTTCGAGCTTTGGACGCAGAGTTTACATTTTGGGGCAAAAGGCCGTTTTCACACAATACACGAGGAAACTAACTTGAAAATTGGCGGTGGCATTGATGATGTTTGGTTAAATACAAAGACGAGAAAACTGCATATAGTTGATTATAAAAGCACGTCACTAAAAACCGCAGGTAAAAACATAACTTTAGATGACCTTTGGAAAATTAGCTACAAACGTCAAATGGATTTATATGTTTGGGTAATGAGAAGAAAGGGCTTTGATGTCTCGGATATAGGATATTTTTTATACTGTGACGGTGATCGTTTTACTTCCAACTCTTTCCTTGGGTCTGAAAGTGCTACAATGCAATTCAAAATGTCGATTTTACCTTATAGCGTCCGTCTCGAATGGATTGAGCCCACTTTGTTTGCGATTAAAGAAACGTTGTATTCCAAGACAATGCCGAGACATAACGAGTATTGTGAATATGGAAAATTTTTAGAAGATGTTCATAATGCCGCAAGGGTTTTGTCACAAGTCTAAATCTCGGCCAAACGCTCAACCCGGACAGGTAATTATTTCCAATTGATATTTTTAGAACTTTGAGATTTAGATTGTCCCATATAAACGATCGCCAGCGTCTCCAAGACCGGGAGTAATATAGCCGTTATCATTCAAACGTTCATCTAAACAGCAAGTGTAAATTTGAACGTCCGGGTGTCTTTGTTCTATAGCCTTCACTCCCTCTGGTGCCGCTAATATAGATGTAAAAACAATATCAGTAGCTTCGTGCTTCTTAATAATTGAGATTGCTGCGTTAGCAGAATTGCCAGTGGCAAGCATTGGATCCAAAATGATGGTTTTTGCATCTCCAATACCTTTGGGAAGGT
>CACHDV010000022.1 GCA_902578675.1 uncultured Alphaproteobacteria bacterium | reverse complement strand
CATCAAACCCCAGCTCCACCTCCATTTTTATATCTTTTAGCGTGAAGTTCTTATCTGCATGAGGAACTAAATATCTCTCGTCGTTAGATATGTCGTTGTGATACGACCACTCATGCATTCCCATTTTCTGACTAACTAGCGTCACATTAGGCGCAGGTCTTTCGCGAATATCTTTTTCCTGACAAAAACTGTCTATAGAGATGGCTGCCTGATGACCGTGAGCGACCGCCCAAATTATATTTTCCGGCCCAAATGCCGCATCCCCTCCGAAGAAAACCTTTGGGTTTGTAGACTGGAAGGTGTCTTTATCTACGACCGGCATATCCCATTCACCAAATTCTAGGCCAATATCTCTTTCGATCCAAGGAAAGTGATTTTCCTGACCTATCGCGCACAGGACATCGTCACATGGAACCACCACTGGATCCTCACCAGTCGGCACCATCTTGCGTCTGCCGTTTTCATCAACTTCAGGCTTTACCTTTTCAAAAACGACGGCACGTAATTTGCCATTTTCAGTAAGAAATTTTTGTGGAACATGATTATTCAGAATTTCAATATCTTCATTCTGAGCATCCTCGATTTCCCAGGGGGAGGCCTTCATAGTATCAAAAGCACTACGTACGATAACCTTTACGTCCTCACCTCCTAGGCGTTTAGCCGTTCGGCAGCAGTCCATTGCGGTATTGCCGCCTCCTAAAACAATGACACGTTTTCCTATTTTTGATGTGTGCCCGAATGCCACACTCATTAACCAATCAATACCTATGTGAAAGTTTTCCCCTACGTCCTCTCTTCCAGGAATATTGAGGTCACGCCCTCGAGGCGCACCAGTACCGACGAAAACAGCGTCGAAGTCTTCGTTAAGAACCTCTTTGAGACTCGTAACTTCCTGGTTAAAACGGGTCTCAATTCCAAAGTCTAAGATTCTTTCGACCTCTTCATTTAAGACCGATTCAGGTAGCCTGAAGGCTGGAATCTGGCTACGCATCATGCCTCCGCCGGCTGCATCCCTGTCGTAAACAACAACGTGATACCCCAGGGGAGCAAGGTCTCGTGCTACCGTCAGCGAGGCTGGGCCACCGCCGATACACGCCACTCGCTTACCATTCTTCGGAGCAATTTCGGGCATTAGATGCTCAATATCCCCCCTTTTGTCCGCAGCCACTCGTTTCAAACGGCATATAGCAACGGGCTTTTCTTCAATTCGGCCTCTGCGACATGCTGGTTCGCAAGGTCGATCGCAGGTTCTACCTAAGATCCCTGGAAATACATTTGACTCCCAGTTTACCATGTACGCTTCTGTGTACTGTCTTTGGGCGATCATGCGTATATATTCGGGGACAGGCGTATGAGCAGGGCAGGCCCATTGGCAATCAACTACTTTATGGAAGTAGTTCGGATCAGAGATATCGGTCGGCTTTGTATAGGGCGCCCTTGGTTTTTTTCCTGTTGTTTCCCTGTGTTCTTCCAAACTCATGGTTTGATTTCCCCAAATAGAGTTTCCGATCTAATTCTAAGTCTTTAAAATCGGAAAACGGAGTTTTACTAAGAATTCTGTTTTATGATTATCGACTTCATCCCATAAGAGAACCGCGTGCTTTTCGACGTAACTTCAAATCCGCAATAGATAGCACATTCTCGGTGAAGCAATTTGTCATATTTTACATCTCTATTTCAAGGTAAAATCTGTTTATGTCCGTAGCAAAGGCCGCCTGTAGAATTATTTGCATACATAGCATGCCCTACAGGGACTTCAAGCCAATTCCGCGATGAAATCACTAATAAGCTAAAAAAAAAATAGAAAAATGGGCAGATATCAAAATTTCTACAAAAAGAAGTACTTACTTAGTTGCAGAAATCGCACAGAGATGCCAATACCATACAACCAAAAAAAGCTGATTCGTTTTAAATTGTAACGATTGAGGAAATTTCAAATGCCAAACAGTAACGATCTTGCACCCCATGGTCCTCTAGCAGGGATAACGGTCATCGATCTGTCCAGGATATTAGCTGGCCCATACTGCACGTTGATGCTGAAAGAACTCGGCGCTCGCGTGATAAAAGTTGAGAGCCCAGGCATCGGTGATGATGCAAGAGAGTATGGTCCGTTTGTTAACGGGAAATCAGCCTACTTTCAGTCGGTAAACAGGGGGAAGGAAAGTATTGTACTCAATTTGAAGGATGAAGATGATAAAAATATTTTCCGAAAACTTCTGCAAAGAGCAGATGTGCTTGTCGAAAATTTTAGGCCTGGAACGATGGAAAAATTGGGCTTTGGTTGGGAAACTATAAAAAAAGATTACCCTAATGTAATTTATGCCTCTGCTTCAGGATTTGGACATTCGGGACCTGATATGTATCGGCCCGCATATGATATGGTTGTCCAGGGCATGGGAGGTATCATGAGCGTGACCGGACATCCAGGAACACCTCCTACTAGGATTGGCATGTCGATAGGAGACATTGGGTCTGGATTATATGCAACAATTGGGGTTCAGGCCGCGCTATTTCATAGGCAACTTACTGGCGAGGCCACTAAGGTCGACATAGGAATGTTAGATTGCCAACTAGCTTTATTAGAAAACGCCGTGATGCGTTATCAAGTAAGCGGGACCGCACCGGGTCCACTCGGAGCGCGACATCCCTCAATCACCCCGTTTGAGGCATATAAAACGAAAGATGGTTATATTATCATTTCTGCCGGTAATGACGGCTTATTTGCCAAATTAGCTGAGGCTTTAGAAAACCCGGGATGGGCAGAGGACCCTGATTACAGTTCCAATGACAACAGAAATAAGCATGTGGAAAAATTGAAAATCGAAATGGAAAGTGTTCTAACAACGCACACTACATCCCATTGGATAGAGGTTTTGGATAAATTTGGCGTACCTTCTGGACCAATAAATGATATAGGACAGGCTGCAACTCATCCTCAAACAATTGCTCGAAATATGATCGTCTCTGTAAACGATCCCATAACTGGACCGATGAAAGTTGCCGGGAACCCCATCAAAATTTCAGGTTTTGAAGATCCAGAAACTCGCGAACCGGCGCCAAACCTAGATCAGAACAGGGAAGAAATACTGCGCGAACTTACTGATTAATCAATACTCAGTTTTTTTGCATACTTCCCATTGAAATAAATGAGAGGATCGTGTTCGCTTAATTTCTCCGCGCGCAGCACCTCTCCAAGAATAATGATGTGATCACCAGCATCAATAAGCTTTTTTCTTACGCAGTCTATTGCCGCAATAGCACCATCTAAAATTGGGGCTCCTGTCTCCCAATTTTTCCAATTCACGCCATCAAATCTGTCGCCGTCATAAGCCGCAAACCTATTCGATAACTCCGTCTGATCATTCGAGAGAATATTGACAGCGAAAAAATTTGCCACGTTGAAGGCTTGAAAGTTGGTAGAGTCCTTGCCTAAACAAAACAATACCAAAGGTGGCTCCAATGAAACGGATGTAAAAGAGTTGGCCGTTATTCCCTTTGGATGTTGATTTTCTATCGTTGTAATAATTGTTACACCAGTCGCAAATTTACCAAGCACGGAGCGGAAATGTCTTTTATCCATTGACACTATTACCCCTCCCTATTCAACTAGACAGCCAAAAAATTATCGACTTCGATATTTTGGATATTATGTATAAAGCACGTTCAATGGGATAAACTCAAGACGTCAATTAGCTATTTGTTAATTAAAAAAATAAAAACCACGTTTTGGTATAACATCGAAAACTGCAAATTCTTTGCAAATTCGTTGTATTTGAGAGATAATTGGCACGATGGTTGCTTCTTGTAGTGAGAAAATTAATAAAGGACGCTTAGGAGTTCGCTAATGTTAGTTATAGTCGGATGGATAATCGTTATGGTATGCGTTATTGGCGGCTACATGGCGATGGGTGGAAAACTAGGACCGCTCTGGCAACCATTTGAACTTGTTATTATTGGAGGTGCAGGCGTAGGTGCGTTCATTGTTGCAAATCCAAAATTTGTTTTGGCAAAAGCAGGCTATGCTTTTAAGGTCTCAATGCGGGGCCCAAAATACAACAAGGAGGATTACTTAGAACTCTTAAGCTTAATGTACGCCGTTTTTAAATTAGCAAAAACGAAAGGTATGTTGGCAATCGAGTCACACATAGAACGCCCCGAGGAAAGCGATCTGTTTAAGGCATTTCCAAAATTTTCATCCGACCATCATGCGCTAGAATTTTTTTGTGACTATTTGAGGATGATGACACTTGGCACAGAGAACGCACATGAGTTGGCAGACCTAATTGACGAAGAGCTCGAAACACATCATGCAGAAGAAGCGCAACTAGTTACGGCTTACCAGACTATGGGGGACGGTTTTCCCGCTTTGGGAATTGTGGCTGCTGTGCTCGGTGTGATAAAAACCATGAGTTCTATAACGGAACCGCCTGAAGTACTAGGAAAGTTAATTGGTGGTGCACTTGTTGGAACATTCCTAGGAATCTTCTTAGCCTACGGTTTTGTTTCTCCATTAGCCGTCAATATGAACAACGTTTTTGAAGCAGATAGTAAGTATATGACATGCATCAAAGCAGGCCTTCTAGCTCATGTAGCTGGCTACGCTCCTGCAGTATCAATTGAGTTCGCTAGAAAAGTTTTAATGTCCAAAGATCGCCCTTCATTTTTCGAAGTAGAAGAAGCAGTTGCAGCGCTTCCAAATATTTAAAAACAATCCTTTGATATTTCTAACAGCGTCAAAGGTTTCAGATAATCTTCTTGATAAGGAGCATCGATTAGTTGGATAATCACGCTGAAATTGTCATCAAAAAAGTCAAGAAGGGCGGCCATGGCGGTCATCATGGTGGCGCTTGGAAGGTCGCATATGCTGACTTTGTCACAGCAATGATGGCGTTTTTCCTTCTTCTGTGGTTGTTGAATGCCACAACTGAAGAACAAAAGATGGGAATTTCAAACTATTTTGACCCTACTGCTATTTCCAGGTCCACGAGAAGCGGTTCAGGCGGACTGCTTGGAGGCACGTCAATTACGCAGCCCGGCGCGCTGAAATCCGCCGGATCCCCTCCCATGGTCAGCACGCCAACTGTTGCCCGTCCCCAAGCGGAAGAAACAGAGTCAGTTGAGCCAGATTCCGACGATCCTGAAAATATAGAATCAAGAACAGGCAGTGATGAAGACGAGGAAGGAACAATCACTCAGCAACAATTAGAACAACTTCTGCAACAGCAAGAAGCTGCGCGTGAGGCCGCCCAATTTGCAGAAGCGGAACAACTGATAAGAAAAGCCATTGAAGAGTCAGAGGACCAAGAACTTAAAGAAGCGGCCGAAGGGTTAGAAATTCAATCTGCCAAAGAGGGCCTTCGTATTCAGTTATTAGATCAAGAAAAGGTAGCATTATTTCCGCTTGGTAGCGATGAGATGCACGACCGCACCCGAAAGTTATTGGAAAAAGTTGCCGAAATAATCAAAAAACTTCCGAATAAAATAAAAATTTCCGGCCATACGGATGCCCGCCCTTTTGCTCCTGGTTCTCAAAGAACCAATTGGGATCTCTCTACAGAGCGAGCTAATGCAAGTCGTCGTACTCTGAATGAGTTTGGAGTAGATGACTCTCGGATAGCACAGGTCGTGGGGATGGCGGATCGCGATCCAATTGAACCTAATGACCCAATGGCTCCTGCCAATCGCAGAATTAGTATTGTTCTCCTAAGTCAGTCTAAAGCGGATAATCCGGATCAACAACCGACGGATGAAACGAAAATAGCAACTGAAACTAGCCTGCCAAAAGTAAAGCTTGAAAAAGAGACCGCCCAAAAGAACAACAAGACACAAGCGGTCAACTAGTATTTAAAAGACAGGTTGTTAGTTTTTATACAAATTTGCTATTTCTAACGTTCTTAAACTTTTTTTGCAAAAAAAGACCGACTTATGTTTGATGCTACGCTAACACCGCCGATTAACTTTGTTTACACACAACCAATGCCATGCCCATATATTGATCACAAAATGGAGAGGCGTTTAGCCACAGACATTTCTACCATTAGGGGTAAAAAGTGTCATAATATCCTAGCACAAGCCGGATTTAGAAGAAGTCAACACATAAGTTACAAACCGGCTTGCCCTTCTTGCAGCGCCTGCAAACCTATCCGGGTAGTTGCAAAGACGTTTAATCGCACAAAAAGCCAGAAAAGAATTTACAATCGAAATAGAGATTTAGTGACGGAATACCTAACTCCTGTTGCCACACCCGAACTTTTTGAACTATTTCAAAATTATCAAATGCTTCGTCACAGCGGCGGCGAAATGGCATTAATGGACTACGGGGATTTTCGGGGAATGTTAGAAACATCCCCTATCAAGACGTCTATAAAAACCTATCGATTGGAAGTTTCAAGAGAACTAATTGGCGCAGTTTTATTAGATGATCAAAGCGATGGATATTCCGCCGTTTATAGCTTCTTCAATTGTCTACAACCCGAGCGAAGCATGGGAACATTCATTATCCTGGACCTTATAGAGGATTTAAGACATAAAAATTTAGATTATCTATATCTGGGATACTGGATCGCACAATCGAGGAAGATGTCATACAAGGCAAACTTTCGTCCTGCTGAAATACTTACAGGTCCAAACTGGGTAGAGCTTGTCTAGCTGACAGCAGTGAAGCCACACATTAGAATGGCTCTATTGGTGTTTATTCTGCCGCCTCAACGCTATCAGGAGCGTCAACGATACGTGTTTCAAAATTAGCTGGAGCAACTATCTCTAGAACTTCAAAGTCCTTGGAACACGCAATCTCACGGTGTTTAATTCCTGGTCTTTGATTTACGACATCGCCCTTTTCTATTCGGCGAACCCCCTCACCTTCATATTCGAATTCTGCCCAGCCGTTTAAAACCATGACAAATTGAAAAGTACAGTCATGAACATGCCAATGCTGAACCTCGTCCTTCATTTCTTTTCCATTTGCCTTGACAATATGCGCAATATAATCGCCTTTAGTCGCCTCTTTTATACCTAAATCGCGATATTCAAAAATTTCGCGAAGGCCCTCTGTCCATACTGCGTTAGCCGCCTTATTTAATGAAAAATCCCAGTTGCTCATTTTCTTATATCCCCTTTTTCCACACCTACTGACTATGTTGTGCCACCCCATATACCTTATAATAGAATAGAATTATCCAAATACCATTTCGTCAAGTTAAATAATTATTACGAAGAAGTTTAATTATCTCCATGTTAGAACTCGAGCAAGCGATTAGAAATTTAGAATATATATCAAACGAGATTTTTCAGTTAGCTACGTTTTTGCATCTAACCAAGATGTATTCAGCTCATTTACAGAGGGACAACCAATTTGAGTTAAAGCTAATTGAAGCTCATTAGATAACAAGTTTATTACGTGCTCTGGCCCCTTTTGTCCTAAAACCGAAACTCCCCACATAAACGCTCTGCCACAAAATACAAAATCAGCCCCAAGAGCTATTCCACGCGCTATATCAAGGCCGTTTGAAAAACCACTGTCCACCATAATCATTGCTCTACCATCTACTTGGGTGATGATATCGGCCAAGACCTCGACGGGTGACAGACAGGCGTCCAACTGTCGGCCACCATGGTTTGAAACTAGAATTCCATCATATCCCATTTTGACAGCAGCCTCAGCATCAGCTGGGTGCATTATCCCTTTAATTACAAGGGGTCCTTTCCATTTTCTTCTGATATGCTTAAGCCGCTCACGAGTAACTGGTTTTCCCAGCTCCTGCCTTATAAAATCTGCCATGCCTCTAAAACTTTTATCTTTCGAATAACGGCCCATCGTCTTAAAATATGGAATTCCGGATGCTAATGTCGCAAGACTCCACCTAGGCCGGCATGCAGCCTGATACAACGAAGCCGCAGTAACTCGCGGAGGCAATGAAAGTCCATTGTACATGTCACGAGGCCTCCACCCTCGAGCTGGAACATCTACAGTAACCATCAATACTTCAAGTCCAGATCTCTCTGCTCTCTCAAGAAGGTCATCATTAATTTCTTCATCTTGCGGGGGATAAAGTTGGAACCAGCCGTGATCACCGGCAGCCGCTCCAAATTCTTCGATAGCTACCGTGCATGATGTGCTTAAACCCACTGGAATATTTGCGTTTTTTGCAGCATCAGCAAAGATCAATTCAGCCTTTGGCCACTGAAGGCTAGCTAATCCCATTGGAGCGATACCAAAAGGGTAGGAAAAATTACGACCAAACAAGTTGACTTCTGTATTTAAAGAGGGCCAATCATTGATATATTTTGGATTGATTGTTGTAGCATCGAGGGCTTCCCTATTGCGCCTCAAACCCACCTCCAAACCGGTTCCACCTTCAACGTAATCTAGGGAAAACTTTGGTAATTTCTTTTTGGCTGCCGCGTGCAAATGTTTGACACTCGGATATAGATTGAGGTTTACCATCGTTACACCATTTCTCTGAAACAAATCCCAATACTAAATAAAGCCTTAAGCTTTAGTGCGCTGTCAAACCGCCATCAATAACTAATTCTGTTCCTGTTACCCAAGACGACTCATCAGAAGCCAAATATAAACAGCCCATGGCAATATCTTTGGGAACACCAAATCGCCCAAGAGGCGTTGCTTCAATTCTAACCTTAGCAACTTCGTTATTTGAATGCCCTGGTGCAGTCATCGGTGTATCAACAAAGCCAGGATGAATTGAATTTGCTCTAACATTGTCTTTTGCATGCTGCACAGCCGTTGCCTTTGTAAAAATTCGCACCGCACCCTTTGAAGCATGGTAAGCTGCATTTCCAAAACTCCCTACCAAACCACAAATCGAAGAAATATTAATGATAGACCCACCCCCGCTATCTCTCATAACAGGCAAAATCGATTTAGTTCCAAGATAGACGCCGGTAACATTTATATTCATAATTTTGTTCCAAACTTCCAAACTCGTATCTTCGATTAAGGGACCTGGCGTGATTGTTTTTTGAACTTTCATTGCGGGGTCGCGGCCCGAAATACCAGCTATATTAGCCAACACATCGACATTTCCATGCAGCTCCAGTGTTTCGTCAATAAGTTGGGCCCACGCATCTTCACTTGTTACATCCAAATGTTTATAGATAGCGTGCCCGCCACCTTCTATAATTTCCGAAACTACGTTGTCCCCTAATTCGTCCTGGACATCAGCAACTATCAATTTTCCTCCATGCGCTGCAAATATTCTCGCAGTTTCTGCACCTATACCCGAGGCTCCACCCGTTATTAAAGCTACTTTTCCTTCAAGACGTTTTCCAATATTCATTGATAATTTCCCATCTAACCTCTTTAATAAAAAGCAAATGAAACGTTAATTTATGGAAAAAGCATAGCAAAGTTGGCCTTTTAGTTCATCTGTGATGATCTTTTACTGGGGGTGTAGCCTAGGATAGCGGTGTTTTTTAGGGGAGGGGAAAATGGCTTATGATTATATCGTGATTGGCGCAGGATCGGCAGGGTGTGTGTTAGCCAATAGACTAAGCGCAGACCCAAGTAAAAGTGTTTTATTACTGGAAGCGGGCGATAAAGATTCTAATTTTTGGATACACGTTCCTGTGGGATTCACGAAAACGCTAAATAATCCCGAGGTCAATTGGAACTTTCAGACAGAGCCAGAAGAGAATGTTTCCGGCCGTCAAATTCCAATTCCGCGAGGAAGAGTTCTGGGTGGATCGAGTTCTATAAATGGCATGCTATACGTTCGAGGCCAAGCATTTGACTATAACGTTTGGGCTCAATTGGGTAATAGGGGGTGGTCCTATGACGATGTACTCCCTTATTTCCAAAAATCAGAAAACTTTGAACGTGGATCAGATAATTTTAGGGGTAAAGGCGGGCTTCTTAACGTCGCAGACATGTACGAACGTCATGACTTAATCGACGCTTTTATCAATGCGGGTGAAGAGCTTGGATACAAACACAACCCAGATTACAATGGCGCTGTGCAAGATGGATTTGGTTACTATCAAATTACACAGCGAAATGGTCGACGAGAAAGTACAGCGAGGGCTTTTTTAAATCCAGCAAAGGGAAGAAAAAACTTAACAGTTGAAGCCCGAGCTCATGTTACAAAAATTAATTTTGATGGCAAAAAGGCTGTAGGAATTAATTACAGTGTAGACGGACTGGAAAAAACTGAAAATGCAAATGCCGAAGTAATTCTTTGTGCAGGGGCTGTTCAATCACCACAAATATTGGAACTATCTGGAGTAGGACAGCCGGAACTTCTTCGGAAACACGATATCGAAGTAGTTCATGAATTACCTGGTGTTGGAGAAAATTATCGAGATCACTATGCGGCAAGAATGAATTGGCGGGTCAATAAACCCTTTACACTTAATGAGCAGACCCGCGGTTTGAGCTTAGTAAAAGAAGCATTTAAATATGTCTTCACCCGAAGAGGCGTACTCACATGGACCGCAGGTGTCGGTCACGCTTTCATGCGTACACGCCCTGAACTCGAAACACCAGACGTACAGTTTTTTTTCGTACACGGTAGTTTTGCGTCTTCTACGGATCGTAAATTAGATAAAGAACCGGGTATGACATTAGCCGTCTACCAGTGTCGACCAGAAAGTCAGGGGTCGATACATATTGGCGGGAAAAACCCATTCGATGCGCCCAAAATACGCCCTAACTTCCTAGCTGACCCTTTAGATCAAAAAACGTTAATAGATGGACTACATCTTTGCAGATCTATTGGCGAAACGCGCAGTATGAGCCAATATATATCTCATGAAATGAACCCTGGAGTAAATGTAACTAGTGATGAACAGATGCTCCAATTTGCCCGAGATACGGGTGCCACCACATACCACCCAATGGGCACCTGTAAAATGGGTAGCGACCGACTTGCTGTTGTCGACGATCATCTAAGAGTACATGGGATGGAAGGATTGCGGGTAGTTGATGCCTCTATTATGCCAACAATGCCTTCAGGTAATATTAATGCACCGGTGATAATGGTAGCAGAAAAAGCTGCCGATATGATTAAGGCAGATGCAATAAATTCAAATTGAAAACTGTGAGTTGAAAGTATTTATCTAAGTTGGGAAGGTTAATGCACATGGACAATGTTGAGTGGAAAACACGGGTTGATTTAGCGGCAGCTTTTCGATTAGTCGATTTATACGGTTGGTCTGATATGTTAGCCACGCATTTATCTGCTCGTATCCCCGGACCAGACGATCACTTTCTCATAAACCCTATGGGTGTGTTGTTTGAAGAAATCACAGCATCTGACCTTATCAAGCTCGATGTTGACGGTAACATCTTGTCTGATACCTCGAGAAGTATTAACCCAGCAGGCTATACAATTCACAGTGCCATTCACATTGGCCGCAAAGATGCGGGCTGCGTAATGCACACCCACACATCCGCTGGACTTGGTGTAGCAACTCAAAAGGATGGTTTGTTACCGCTCACTCAAATGGCATTAGCGGTCATCGCTAATACAGGTTACCACGACTACGAGGGGCCCGCCTTTGATTTAGAGGAGAGAGACAGACTTATAGCCGATCTTAAAGATTTTAATATATTAATTTTACGAAACCATGGATTACTTACAGTAGGTAAAACTGTTTCAGAAGCGTTCATATGGATGTATAGGGCAGAACGGGCATGCCGTTTCCAACTGTCATTCCAGCAATCTGGCGCCGAGGCACAGCAGATACCTGGACCGGTGCAGCAAATTTCCATAGAGAGGTCTCAGAAAGCGATCAGCTCATCCGGGCATCGACCGATCGGTGAATTTGAATGGCCAGCCCTTTTAAGAAAACTAAACCGTCAAAGTCCAGGTTTTGATCACTAAATTTTTTAATCAATCATTAAATTAATTTTAGGGGAAGCATTCCCAATTTTTTTTTACAGGAATGCTTAAAACTGCAGATTTCGAAAGATAAGAGAAAATAAAGTACAACACCTAGCCCTATAGATTACCCGCAACTACCTTTCATCTACCAGCCTAATCGGTTTTTGCCTCGCATTAATTTGCGTAATTTCAGCCGTGCCTCCCGCCTCGACTAAAACCACCTCAACACCAACACCCAATTTTTGTCGAAGTGTCGTTTCAATTAGTTTTTTAGCATCAGTGTTTTCAGATAAGGAAGCTTTTGCCTCACAAACAACACTCATTGTGTCCCTACCCGTGTCGTCCTTACGCACTCTACAGAAATATTCTCCATTCAACTGACTGATTTCTCGCAAAATCACGCCTATACCTGTTGGATAAACATTTATCCCTCTAAGCTTAACCATGTTATCGCTTCTTCCCTGAAAACCAGCGAGTCTTCTAAACGGATAAGCAAGTTCACTATCACCAGGTATAATGCTTGAAACATCTTTTGTATCAAAACGGATAATTGGATAGACCGTATCTTTAAAAAGAACCGTATTGCAAATATTGCCAGGTTCACCTTCATCCACCGGATCGAGGCTCTCGGGATCTATGATTTCAACAATGTGAGCATCTTCCCAAATATAAAGCCCATTATGATCAGGTCCCTCAGCCGCGATAATGCCGGTATCCCCTACTCCGTACCAATCAAAGCACTCTGCACCGCCCCAAGCTTCCGATACTGAAGGGCCTTCGTCACCAGCCATATGTCCAGATATCATTCGAATTTTCATATCGACGCCAGGCTCTAAACCAATTTTGCGGGCAACTTCGGCTAACTTCATTATGTAATCAGAAAAACCAACAATTACGTTAACGCCGTACCTTCGGATGAAATCTACTTGTTGTTCAGACCGTGTTTCTAATCCCGTACCAGCAGACAATAACAACGCATTAGTGTAATGCAAGATTGCCTCCCTTATGTAATGCCCTCCATTAACCATACCGAAGCCGTAGACAGAATGCACTACATCGGTTGGAAGCAACCCTTGAAAAAGATATGCCCGAGCGAGTAATACATTCTGTATCTCTCTGTCTCTAACCCCATAAAAAAGAGGTTGAGGCGTGCCAGTTGTTCCGCTGGTTGTATGCATAATAATACGTTGGTTAACTTGCCAATCTTCCGGACCTACAAAGTCCCCAAATGGCGGGAAACGTTCAACACTTTCCATGAGATCATTTTTGGAAAAGCTGGGAATCTTCTGCAAATCGTCAAGTCCACTTATGTCGTTAGGCTCTAATCCCACACTTTGCCAACGCCGTTTATAGAAAGGGTTTTTCCATGCTTTTTCCATTAAGAGCACGAATCTGCGCTCCTGAATTGCACGCAACTCATCTCTAGAAAGAGCGCCTATAAATTTTTTAAAGTTATCACCAATTGGATAATCTTTTGTGTTGTTTTCAACTTGTGCCTGTTGGAAAAATTGTGCCAAATGTCTTCTACCCTGTTACCAAATCTATAAGTTCTCGAATATCAGTCACCGTTTCCAAGTTGTCTACTAAAGCGATCAGTTTTTCAGAGTCGTTTTTATTTAGACCCACTTTTGCTACCTGCCAATTTCTTCTGAATTTAGTCAGATGTTCTTTGCGACTGAGGGGCTTTTGAGGATTACCGTAAACTGTTTCGATGCGTTTAGAAAACTTCTGTCCATTTTGCATAAAGATATCTATTTCAATTGGCGATAGAGCATTCGGATCCGGATTATCGTTTACTATGATCTCGACTTTTCTAGCCAGATCAATTGATGTTTTATTGCGGATTGCTTCATTTGTATAATCATGAATTCCAATAAACTGGTTCTTCAACATCACTGCTGCAGCGTATTGGCCGTTTAACCGCGCATAGCTAATTTCCATTTTGTCATGAACTGGCCTGCCCACAAGATGGTTGATCAAAGATGGAACCCTAGCTTCCAAGCGCACGACCTCGTTTGCATCGATCTCGTTGTGCATTTGAAGCTCCCTAATGGCATCTACAATACCATGAGTGGCACGCCCACTTGGAAATGGTTTGTGCGCCACCTCGTTTATCCGCCAATTTTGTTTTAATGTTGATAAAGCAGAATGGATATCGCCAGCTGCTTCAATAAGCCCGAAATACCCGAACCGACCTTCAAGAATACCTTTTAGACCCGGCAAACCGTTGTCCGCTAAGTCACAGGCCGCCAATGCATTTTGAGCGTTAAACCCTATTTGAAGAGCTAACAACGACGAGCCTTCTGTATGCGCCTGCATCGTACCAGAAAGCTGGATGTAGGCTAATGAAAATGCTCGAAGCAAACGGTCTTTGTCAAATCCCCGTGCACAGGCAACTGCTGCGACCGCCGCGAAGGCACCTGCGGTGGCTGGCCTAAAAAATTGAAGGGCACTTGACGCTGCAACCCCCAAATTACAGGCAACGTCTACCCCAAGCACCGAAGCCCGCATAAGTGTCTCGCCTGTCACTCCTCCTCGCTTGTCGGCATCAGCTAACAGAGTTGCAAGCAAAACTGTCATTGTATGGACAACGGCCTCCTCATGAACGCAATCGAACTCAGAATTATGTATCTGAAAGCCATTCAATAAGGCCGCCTTTCCAGGTGATAGTCGGATGTTCTGACCAATGACCCTGGCGGAATTTTCTGGATCAATTACTGAATTGCCAAATGTCGAAACAAGTTCTTCAACATACGGTCCAATTGAACCTGCAAGGCCTACACCAATCGTGTCTAAGATATATGTTTTCGCTGCCCTTATTGCACTCGACGGAATATCTTCCAATTTCGTTTCAATTACATGGTCCGCTAAAGCCTCAATAGCATCTTCCATAATGAGCCCCATTCAAAGTTTTCTATTATTTGTAGGTTAAGAGAGCCGTGGATAAAAAGATCCTCATTTCTATTACGAATTTCATTTAAAAAACTCTTAGAATTTATACTTACTTTCAATTAAAAGTTTTTAGTTGACGGATTTTGTTTTGACCAGTGTTCGTAAATCTCTTTCCGTGTACAAATCCAAACATCATCAAACTTCGAAACATATTCAATGAAGCGCTGCAACCAACTGAATCTACCCGGACGTCCCATAATTCTCAGATGAATACCTAAGGACATCATTCGGGGACTATCACGTGCCTCTAAGTAGAGCTGATCAAAAGTATCTTTTGCGTATTCGTACCATTGACCAGGCGTATAAGCAGGATCTGTCCAAAGTTTCATATCATTACTATCGACTGCGTACGGGATTATGAGTATGGCTTTACCCTCGACGACGTCCCAGAATGGCATATCGTCTGAATAGTCATCCATATGATAAAGAAAACCTTTTTCTATCAATAAACGGCGAGTATTTGGCGTTAACAGATATCTGGACAACCACCCGCAAGGCCTCTGGCCAGTAGACACTTTTATGGACTCTACGGCTTTATCTATAAATTCACTTTCTTCATCTTCATTCATATGGAACTGGTGAACCCATCTCCATCCATGGCTGCATACTTCATGCCCTCCTGATACGATTTGTTTTGCAAGATCGGGATATAGCTCAAGGCTGCGGGCTGCTGCTGTGAAGGTTGCCCTCAACTTGTATCGTTCGAGAAGCGACATTATTCGAGGCGCTCCCCTCTTTATTCCGTATAGATAATTACTCTCGTTTCCGTAATTTCTTATTGGTTTTTTTAGAACCACCCCCAATTCGTCCACGGGTTCCGGTCCCTTGTCTCCTTCAGCAATTGATAATTCAGACCCCTCTTCCACATTCACAACAAGCGATAAAGCTAACCGTTTATTTTGCGGCCAATATGTCCCTTCCAAATTCTATACTCCAAGTCAAAATTATTTATTGTTGAATAAGAGTTTGGCTTCAAAGGCAGCTATAGTTTTTTAATCAACAAATTGATTGAAACTACACAACTCAAAGCCATTATCAACTATACCATCTCGGATCTTTTTTGCCATATTCACTGCAGCTGGATTATCACCGTGAACACAGACCGTATCCACCTTCATGCTTATTTTTTTTCCTGAAATACTTGTGATAGACTTGTCATGCAACATTTGAATGACGCGCGCAGTTGCTTCTTCAGCATCATGGATCATAGCTTGCGGCTCACTTCGTGGAACTAAATTTCCATTGTCTAAATAGTTTCTATCCGCATAAGTTTCCTTAGCCATTCGCAAGCCGTATCGATCAGCCGCGCGCTCTGTTGCCATATTAGGCATTACAATAAGAATTAGATTTGAATCAACTGACTTGACTGCTTTTGCCACCCCGTCAGCCATTTCTTGGTCCTCAGCGATGATATTCCCTAGCGCACCATGGCACTTTACATGCGTAACGTTTGCACCACATGTCGCGGCAATCCCCTGCAAAGCACCGATTTGATAAGCTATTTGGCGCTCTATCTCTGCTATTGAATCTCCAACTAAACGCCTACGTCCAAAACCCTGCAAGTCCATAAAACTAGGGTGCGCGCCGACTGAAACGTTATTCTCAATCGCTGTTTTAATCGTTTTTGTCATAACCAATGGGTCTCCAGCATGGTAACCGCAAGCTATATTGGCACTGGTTATAATTTTTAAAACATCACCATCTTCACCTTTAATATATGCCCCCCAACTTTCGCCGAGGTCTGAATTCAAATCTATTTTCAAAATTCACCTCCGTTATACCGCTCTTTTGTTCATATTTAGTAGGAACAATGCTTACAATTGTTTCAACACCCTGCTAGCTTAGACTGATTTCATTTTCCATTCTATCGCCAGCAAAAAATCTGTCTGCATTTGCAAAAAGTTCTCTGAATTTAATGACCATCGTATCTCGTGTTCCAGGCGCATGGTGGGGCGTTAAAACAACGTTGACAAACTCTGCAAATGGGTTTGGGTTCTCCGGTGGCTCTACTTCGAATACATCAAGTCCAGCCCCCCCTAAATGTCCACTTTTTAAGGCATTTATTAACGCTAATTCGGAAACAACTGGACCTCGGGCGCAATTTATTAAAGTAGCACCGGGTTTCATTATGCTTAGTGCCCGTGCATCTATTAGGTGATGCGTAGCGTCTGTTAAGGGTAAGTGCAGGGTTACAAAATCACTTTTTTTCAGTAATTCATCTAGTCTAACTCTAGTAACTTGGAGTTGCTTTTCTGTATCTTTCTCTATTTCCAGTATATCGGTGTAAAGGGTCTTTACATTGAAACCAATTAGACGCTTGGCCACTTGCTTCCCAATTCGCCCAAGGCCTATTATCCCAACTGTCGAGCCGAATAATTGCCGGGCAGTTGACCGAAATGTATTAGAGTGCCAGTTACCTTTCCGCAGTTCTGAGTCGCAAAAAGCAAGACGCCTGCCAACGGCCAGCATCATCATTATCGTGTGCTCTGCCACACCCTCGCTTGTCCCTTGGGGTGTTACAGCTAATCTTATCTGCCTTTCCATGAGACTCTTTGTAGCCACTGTGTCGTGATAACCTACTCCTTGGTGAAGGACGAGCCTGAGATTGACAGCAGCATCGACATCTTTTTCTGACATTCTCGCACCGCCAACAATTACTAATTCTGCTTGTTCCAATAGTTGTCGACGCTCTCCATTAGAACCGTCCTGAAGAGTTAATAGCTCATATCGATCGTCTGGCATGACCGATCTTATCAAATCATAGAAATCTTCGCCGGCTTTTATGAGATAGAGAACTTTTTTTCGCATTTCATTACCTGAACAAACAATAGTTATCGACCAAAACAATTAGTCTATTTTGCCCGCTCTTGCCTCCTCAACCATTTGTTCGAATTCTTCTAAATTTTTAATAACTATAGACCCTCTATTACGCTCTATAACACCCTTCCGTTCCAACTGTTTTAATTCGCGGGTAACTGCCTCGCGGTGTGTACTTATTCTAGCTGCAATTTCTGCATGCGTAGGTGGTGGGGAAATCCTTCCTGCCCCGTCTACTATTCGGCCGGCGTGGGCAAGACGTAACAATTCCGCATGTATTCGGTTTGGCACTCCCAAAGTACTAAACTCTACCACTCGTTCGTTGAGTGTTCTTATAACACTCACCATTGATTTCATTACCGCTATGGACGCGGTGGGATATTTTGCAAGTATGTCTATGAAAACAGTATCAGGCATCTGGGCAACAAGTGTCCTTGTCAGGGCGACTATCGTTGCGGATCGTGGTTGACCATCAATGGCAGAAAACTCTCCAAAATAATCACCAGACTTTAAATCGCTCATAATTACACGCCGACCTGTTTCAGAAAAGACCGAAGCCTGAACTTCTCCTCTAACAATAAAGTAAATATCTGTACTTTGGTCATTTAAATTGAGAATTAGCTCTTCCGGTTCGAACCTCCGCCACTTGCAGCGTTGTCCAAGCAAATTTAATTTTTCTTCCGGTATATCAGATAAGAGTTTTATGTTTCCAAGAGAATATTCCTTAGTCATCGTTACCTCCCGCCCAGACCCTGGAATTTGGGTAAAGTTTGCCTGAAGTAGACAATAAAAACCTCATTAAATTTCTCTCAACTTACTGGTTCGTGGGAATTCTCACACGACCAAACAGCCAACTGCACTATATTTATATTATAGGAAAAAACAGCCGTGGGAACTAACCAAAAGCAACAAAAGGATCTTTGAAGAAATTGAAACGCCTTAGAAAGAGGAGGTCTTGTGATGATGGTGAAGACTGAACGGAAAGCGATGGGAAAATCTAATAAGATTAAAAACACAGACCGCAACGGTATATTATTGGCGCTAGAGAAAGATCTGGAGTTTATTAAGAGCGTTGCAACAAATCATAAAAACTGGAATGAAGAGACAGCTAGAGCTGTCACTAAACTGATCGGATGGGGGTCCGTCGAGCGAGTACTTAAAATCGGTAAAAAGGCTCGTTCCCTAAAAAAGTCACACGCAAGAGAGTGGGAAATTTAACAAGAACCCAGATTTCACAGCGAGACCTCGTTATCACTATCCATAATTTTTTTAGCAACCTATCAATTTCCATAAGAAACTTATGGAATAAATGCCCACACTCCATTATTTAACTAGCAGTAAATTAAAAAGTTTTTGGAGACTTGCATGGCTGTCACTTTGAAATCCGGGCTTTCTGAAAAAGTAAAAGCTGAAGAAAATGACAAAGTTCAATCTATGGTCGAAACGGCTTTAGCGGATATTGAAAAGCGCGGCGATGATGCGGTGAGAGCGATGTCTAAAGATTTCGACAAATGGGATCCAACAGACTTTCTTCTGTCTGACTCTGAGGTCGAGGCCTGTATGAAAAAGCTTTCACTCCAAGAGATAAACGATATTAAGTTTGCTCAAGAACAAGTTCGTAATTTCGCCAAAATCCAAAGAAAATCTCTAACCGATGTTGAAGTTGAAACACTTCCCGGAGTAATTCTTGGACACAAAAATATACCCATTAATAGCGTTGGTTGCTATGTGCCCGGCGGGAAATACCCTATGGTAGCGTCAGCACATATGAGTATAGTGACCGCAGGAGTGGCCGGTGTTAAAAGAATAATTGCCGCCTCGCCACCGTTTAATGGCGAACCCAATCCCGCAGTAGTTACTGCAATGCATCTTGCGGGAGCAGATGAAATTTATTGCCTAGGCGGCATTCAAGCAGTTGGAGCAATGGCCCTGGGGACCGAGACTATTTCCCCAATCGATATGCTAGTTGGGCCAGGAAATGCGTTTGTTGCCGAGGCTAAAAGACAACTCTATGGACGCGTTGGTATAGATTTATTTGCAGGCCCCACTGAAACATTAGTCATCGCTGATGACACCGTTGACGCCGAAATATGTGCGACAGATCTTTTGGGCCAAGCAGAGCATGGCCCAACATCACCTGCAATCTTAGTCACTAACTCTGAAGAACTAGCGAGAAAAACAATAAAAGAAGTAGATCGCCAGCTAAAGGTATTACCTACAGCGGCCATCGGGAAACCGTTATGGTGATGCGGCTGGTCATACATGCATTGCTATTAATGGACGATATAACAGAGTTTTCACTCTCGAGACTAACTCAGATAGTAGAGAGGAAAACATGTGGCAATTTGCAAGTGAAACCCTCACGCTTTTTAAAAAAGTTCTTTCGGAGGCTAATTAACTCCCTAGGCTGGATTATCTTGTTTGATCATTTCAGAGGCTTTTTCACCAATCATTATGCAGGCCGCGTTTGTATTACCAGATACCATTGTTGGCATTATAGAACCGTCAGCTACGCGAAGTCCCTCAAGTCCATGAACTTTAAGGCGTTCGTTCACCACAGACTCAGGTCCATTCCCCATGCGACATGTGCCAATCGGGTGATATGCAGTTTCCGCGGTGTTGCGGATGAAACTTAAGATTTCATCATCTGTCTTAACTTCTATGCCTGGGGAGAATTCTTCCCCTCGTATATCCCTCATTGCCTTAGTATTCATTATTTCCCGAATTTTTTTGAAGCCGGCTATCATCGCATCCCGGTCGATTGGATCGGTAAGAAAGTTAAAATTAATAGCAGGTTGATCGCTCGCGTCTGGTGATTGTATGTGGATAGATCCCAAGCTTTCTGGCCTCAACTGATATATCGATACAGTCATTCCAGGAAATTTATGGAGCTGTCTTTTCTTTGGATTTTTGACAGCGTAAGGCACCATATGCATTTGTATATCCGGGGTCTCCATATCTTCCCGTGTTCTTAAAAATGCGAGCATAGGTGCTGATGGTAAGGTCATGAATCCTCGGCGTTGGAAAATATATTTCATTACTTGCCAAACTGGCCCAAGACCTTGCATCCGTTGATTATACGATAACTCTCCCCGCTTCATATTGAATTGTATACGAGCATTGATATGATCTCGTAAATGCTCTCCCACTCCATTTAGTTCATGTTTCACTTCTATTCGGTTATCTGTGAGAAGTTGAGCTTGACCGATTCCCGACAATTCTAAAAGTTGTGGTGAGGCTACACCTCCGGTGCATACAATCACTTCCTTGTGGGCATGCACGAACCTATCTTGTTCGTTTTTTCTAAAGTGCACTCCTGAGCATTTTTTCCCCTCAAATAAAAGCTTTTGAACATGAGCATTGGTTTCAATTCTAAGATTTGGTCGATTTTTTACTGGATTTAAATAACAGCGGGCGGTACTCATTCTCACGCCATTGCTAATGGTAGTTTGAGTTCTAACAATTCCCTCTTGCGATTTGCCGTTGTAATCCGGGTTATGCGGTATTCCTAATTCTTTACTTGCAGCTTTTATTGCGTCGTATAGTGGTCCTTCGTCGGTAGCCTTGCTCACCCGTAGCGGTCCCCCTTGTGACCTTAAATCATCTTCGCCGTGTTCGTAGTGTTCCATTTTCTGAAAAAAAGGAAGCACATCATCAAAACTCCAACCCCTGTTTCCAAGCTGTCCCCATGTGTCATAATCCAAAGGTTGTCCTCTAACAAAAACCAAGCCGTTAATTGAACTGGAGCCGCCAAGCAAGCGACCGCGAGGTACAGGTATGCGTCTATTGGCAGTACCTTCTTCTGGTTGCGAACTATACCGCCAATTCGCTGTTGGATGATCTATCAAAAGCCCAAAACTAATTGGAAAACGTGAATATGGGTGGCTTGCGGCGCCTGCTTCTAACAACAAAACTCGCCATTTACTTTTTTCCGTAAGCCGGCTAGCCAAGACCGATCCAGCGGAACCGGCTCCGACAATTATGAAATCATAGATATCTTTTTCCAATTTTAATGCTCCAAACCCAAGTAAAGCAAAATCGCTTTGAAAAAATTGTTTAATTACTGGGAATTGACAAGTCGCTTAATCAAAGTTTCGAGATTAATCAGTCATGTGACTTTTAAAGCGCTTTTTTGTTTTGAACATAGCAATTGTTTATTGAATAAAATTCAACCATATTCTTGAATTATGGTATACTATTCTTATCGTGAACCCTCTGGTTTGGCTCAATGAATCTTACCAATAAGTACGACTTAATTGTTATCGGCAGCGGGCCTGGCGGCCGTCGCGCAGCTATTCAAGCGGCTAAATTTAGTAAAAAGGTGCTGGTAATCGAAAAAAGTGAAAGGGTCGGGGGCGTCTCTGTTCACACTGGCACAATTCCTAGTAAAACATTGCGGGAAACTGCTTTGAATTTATCTGGCTGGCATGAGCGTGAGTTTTATGGGCAATCTTACCGAGTAAAACAAAACATAACGGCAGCGGACTTAAAAAATAGACTCCACATGACTTTAGATCATGAAGTGGAGGTACTTAAACACCAATTTGCGAGAAATGCGGTTGAGACATTAAATGGGATAGCACGCTTTGTTTCTCCTACAACCGTTGACGTTGAATTTGATGATGGTGAGGTCGAACAATTTTCAGCGGAAAAGTTTATTATCGCTGTAGGCACAAAGCCCTACAGACCAGAAGAGATACCCTTTGATGGCGCACGCATTTTTGATAGCGATGAAATTTTAAAGATTAAAAGATTGCCACGCAGTCTTACCGTGATAGGTGGTGGTGTAATTGGCGTTGAATATGCAACTATATTTAGCGCCTTAGATATCCCCATTACGCTCATAGAAGCGAGAGATACCATTCTTGACTTTGTGGATAAAGAAATAATAGCAGAATTAATGCATGAGCTCAGAGAACGCGGCGTTACAATGAGACTTGGTTGCAACATTCAAGAGGTTCAAAAAATAAAAAATGGTCGCTGTAAAATTATCTTAGATAATGGTCGTGAAGTAAGAACGGACATGATTTTATTTGCAGCAGGTAGATATGGGGCAACGAGTGCGCTTAATCTTGATGTATTAGGCTTGTCGCCAGATAAACGAGGGCGTTTGAATGTGGATAAAAACACATTTCAAACAGATAACCCAAATATTTATGCTGTCGGCGACGTTATAGGCTTTCCTAGTCTTGCCTCTACCTCAATGGAGCAGGGGCGTATTGCCGCTTGCCATGCATTTGATGAATTGGCGCATGCGCCTCCTGAATTCTTCCCCTATGGGATCTATGCTGTGCCAGAAATTTCTACTATCGGAATGAGTGAAGAAGAAGCCAAAAATGCTGCCATCCCCTATGAAGTAGGTCTAGCAAGATTTAGAGAAACTTCGCGCGGTCATATTATGGGTTTAGACTCTGGAATGATGAAGATGATTGTTTCTCTCGAAACCAGAAAACTTTTGGGCGTGCACATAATCGGTGAAGGGGCAACTGAGTTAATTCATATTGGGCAGGCTGTGCTCAATTTGGGAGGGCCAATAGAATACTTTGTGGAGAATACCTTCAATTATCCAACCTTGGCCGAGGTCTACAAAATTGCTGCTCTTGATGTTTGGAACCGGTTGCCTCGAAACACCTAACGTTCCTGTTTCATCTAGTTACATTTTGAGATAATTTGATGGTTAGTTTGCTTGATTATAAATAAGACAAGATCAAATTTTATTTAAAAAATGGGGTTGCTATGGATTTACATCTTGCGGGGAAAAAAGTGGTTGTTACGGGGGCGAGTAAGGGGATCGGCCTTGCCATAGCAAATGAATTTGCAAAGGAAGGGGCATCTGTCTCTATCTGCGCGAGAGGTCGTGATAGTCTCGAAAGCGCTCGAGAGTTAATCGCAGGAAATGGCGGCAATGTTTACGTGGACATCTGCGATGTTTCAGATAAAAAAAATCTAATAAAATACATTGAAAACGCGGTTCAGAATTTGGGCGGTTTGAATATTTTGGTTAATAATCCATCTGGCTTTGGTAGAAGCGATGATGAAGATGGATGGCAGGTGGGAATAGATGTTGATTTGATGGCGTTGGTAAGGGCGTCCTGGACAGCTGTTCCTTTCATCGAGAAAGCAGGCGGAGGCTCTATCATTCATACTTCCTCTATATCTGGATTGACATCATCTTTACGGACACCACCGTATGGCGCCGTAAAAGCTGCGGTGATACAATATACAAAAACTCAGGCACTTCAGTTAGCCTCGAAAAATATACGTGTAAATTGTATCGCGCCTGGTTCAATTGATTTTCCCGGTGGGACTTGGGACGATGCCAAAAAAAATAACCCAAAACTTTATGCAGGTATTCAGAATTCAATCCCTTTTGGTAGGTTAGGCAGGCCCGAAGAAGTGGCTAAGCTAGCAGTATTCTTAGCATCAGATGCCGCTTCTTGGGTCACCGGCGAAACGGTAGCCGTTGACGGCGGCCAGATGTTGTAAAATTTACAGCTTAATCATGCTGATTTAAATATCGTTAAGCGCACGCGCCGCCTCTCTGATTGCTTTAACGGTAAGATCTACGTCATCTTCGTTATGCGCCAGTGAGACATAAAACTTGCTATCACCCTTAAAGACGTGATTCGATCTGAGAAGCTTATTGAATGCACTCCCTTTTTTCGGGTCAGCTTTTAATATACCTCTGTAATCAGAAATTTCATTATCTGTGAAAAATACATCGAACAACGGAGGTTCGCCGAGTATCACCGCACTATGACCATAATCTTTCATAGCGGCTTCCAATTCTCCCATTAATACTCGGCCGGTATCAAATACAGTCTCGTATGCTGATTTAGGCTTTAATATTTCTAAGGTTGCGAGCCCTGCCGCCGATGCAACTGGGTTTCCACTTAAGGTCCCTA
>CACHDV010000021.1 GCA_902578675.1 uncultured Alphaproteobacteria bacterium | reverse complement strand
GACTTAAATAACCCTAAGCTGCCAATGCGGCCAGAAGCAATATAGCAACAATATTAATAATTTTAATCATAGGGTTAACTGCGGGACCAGCTGTATCCTTATATGGATCGCCCACTGTATCTCCCGTCACAGCTGCCTTATGAGCATCTGAACCTTTTCCTCCATGATTCCCGTCCTCAATATATTTTTTTGCATTATCCCAGGCACCTCCACCTGCAGTCATAGAAATAGCTACAAAAATACCTGTCACAATCGTTCCAAGAAGCATAGCACCTATTGAGGTAAATGCAGCAGCTTGACCACCAATCCACATTATAACGAAATACATTACGATTGGAGCCAAAACCGGCAACAAAGATGGAACTACCATTTCCTTGATGGCTGCTTTTGTTAGAAGATCTACAGCTCTGCCGTATTCGGGCTTTTCCGTTCCTTCCATTATACCCGGCTTTTCACGAAATTGCCGCCTAACTTCTTCTACAACCGAGCCAGCGGCTCTACCAACCGCTTGCATTCCCATTGAACCAAATAAATATGGTAACATACCTCCGATGAACAAACCTACCACCACGTAAGGGTCTTGGAGGGCGAATTTAATATCCAAGTTGGGAAAGTAATATTTCAAGTCCTCTGTATACGCTGCAAAAAGAACAAGTGCTGCTAGGCCAGCCGATCCAATAGCATATCCCTTAGTAACAGCTTTTGTTGTATTACCGACGGCATCTAATGCATCAGTGGTTGTTCTTACTTCTTCGGGCAAATCCGACATTTCAGCAATACCACCAGCATTATCTGTTACCGGGCCGTAAGCGTCTAGCGCAACCACCATCCCAGCAAGAGCTAACATGGTAGTGGCCGCAATCCCTACTCCAAAGATACCACCCCAAATAAATGATGCTAATATCCCAGCAGAAATTATTATTGCAGGAATAGCACATGCTTCCATAGATATGGCTAACCCTTGAATCACGTTGGTTCCATCACCAGTTTCTGATGACTTAGCAACTGTTCTTACTGGCCGGTACTCTGTAGATGTGTAATACTCGGTAATCCAAACAAGCAAACCTGTAACGATCAAACCGACTAATGCACAGTAAAATAATTCGCGCCCAGAAGTTTCCAATCCGTTTGATAAAGTAAATCCAGTTGAAAAACCTAACATATGCCAAGTTGCTATCCCGATTAATACTGCTGAGATGACCGCACTTGAGATAAATCCTTTGTAAAGTGCCCACATTATATTTTTATTTTTACCGAGCCTTACGAACCACGTTCCTACTACTGATGCAATTATACAAACTCCACATATAACAAGTGGATACATCATCATTACACTCAAAGTTTCGCCAGAGAAGAAAATAGCCGCAAGCAACATTGTGGCCACAACAGTTACGGCATAGGTCTCAAAAAGATCTGCAGCCATTCCCGCACAGTCCCCAACGTTGTCTCCAACATTGTCTGCTATAGAGGCTGCATTTCTGGGGTCGTCCTCAGGAATACCAGCTTCAACTTTTCCAACCATATCTCCGCCAACATCGGCCCCCTTTGTAAAAATCCCGCCACCCAGCCGAGCAAATATCGATATCAATGACGCCCCAAAGCTTAGCGCCACCAAAGCTTCCAGGATATGACGAAGACCTTCTGTGGTTTTGGCATCGAACATCTCTAATAGGATCAGGTAGTAACCCGCTACTCCTAAAAGGCCTAAACCAACGACCAACATCCCTGTTACAGCTCCAGACTTAAATGCTATATTTAGCGCTGGCTCCAAACCAACGGTAGCCGATTGAGCTGTACGCACATTTGCGCGAACTGAGACATTCATCCCAACATATCCAGCTATGCCTGACAACACCGCTCCAATGACAAAACCGATCGCAACTGCAAAACCGAGTGTAATAGCCAGGATGATGGTTACAACAATTCCCACCACCGAAATGGTTATATACTGCCGGTTGAGATAGGCAGCAGCACCTTCCTGAATAGCGCTTGCTATTTCTCTCATTTTTTCATTTCCAGCATCTGCTGAAATGATACTCTTTGACGCCACCACTCCATAGAGTAGGGCTACCAAACCGCATATAATTACAAGTGTGAACTGTTCGGTCATTTCATTTGATCCTTCATAAATTTCGTTAAACAGTCATATCCTCGAGCACTTCATAAAGGATTTTCTGACAAATAGGAAGTTATAGAGTGCTTTTTTAAAAAATTCCGGCAAATGACAAGATAATATATGGCTTAGACGAAATAAAATGGGTGTCTTTACCTAGTTTTATAAAAAGGACTTTAATTCTAAATTAATTAAAAGGCCTCTCAAAAATGTTAACAAATAAAAGATCTATTATAATATCCGGTCCGATAATTTCCTCTGCTTTAACAAGGAGCCTCTCTTTCAGAAACGCTCTATCATTTACTCCTGGCTTTATATTAAGCGCATTCAATGCATGAACGTAAGTTAGAAAAGAGTCGATAATTCGAACTAAGTTTTCATTAATAATCTTTTCATCTTTACCTCTTCTTACTTCAATGAGGATATGCATGAAAAGCTTTCTATCTACCTTGTTGTCTCTAAAAAGTGGAATTTCCATTGGCTCTAAATCAACAAGTATAGTTTCGAGAGGACCAGGCCTAACCGGCTGAGCTGTAGTTTTTTCTTTGGGTGGTTCTATTCCAAGCAATTCCAGAACCATGTTTGGAAGCAAATTAGGTGCAAAAGTGGCAACCCCAAAAACTCCTCCTACTAAAAGAGCAATGGCGACCACAATAATAATTAAAATTCTAATCATTTCTATTCTTAAAAAAACAACTGGTTTGATTAAATTATTGTGCTAGTCATGGCTATATCCTCCCTTAACCACAGGGATGATATCCCCATTTTCATCGAATATAGAAATTCCTCTTCCAGATTGGACAGTGCCTATACGAGTAATCCGTGTTTTAGTAACACGAGCCATATTAAAAATGGAGGTTTCTTTATTAACTGGCGCGGTAAAAATAAGTTCATAATCATCACCGCCTGTTATTACCTGTTCTATGCTAAACTTATTTTTGGTCACGAAGGCGTTAACCTCTTTTGATAACGGAATTTTATTTGCCCAGACTGAGGCACCAACATCAGAAGCCCCGCAAAGATGGTTTAAATCTTGAAATAAACCATCGGATATATCCATTGCAGCCGATGCCACCTCGCCTAAAGCCAACCCTAGGTCTATCCGTGGTCTGGGTATCCGGTAGCGAGATATACAATAAGAATTCCCTTTAGATGAGTACGACAATGAACTGTTGCTTCTTAGAATCAAACCTAGAGCTGCATCTCCGATTGTACCGGAGACAAAAATACCATCGCCAACTTTAGCCCCGCTTCTTAAAAGACTACCTTCGGGGTTAGGGGTTCCAAAAATCGAAATACAAATAGAAGTAGGCCCGAAACTTGTAACTGTATCTCCTCCTATGAGTTCTATTCCAAACTTTTTTTGATCCGCTGCCAAGCCCTTTGAAAACAAGTTTAACCACTGGTCAATATTGCCTAATTTTCTCTTCCCTAATATTAGCCCCAAATTATAAGCAAAAGGCTTAGCGCCCATTGCTGCAAGATCGGATAAATTTGTTCTTAAAGCCTTCCTGGCAATAAAATCTGCTCTCTCGTCGCTATGAAAGTGAATTTTTTCTACAAGAGCATCAGTGGACACCACAATTGAGTCCGTTTTTTTTATTGGCACCAAAGCAGCATCGTCCAAAAGTTCCATCGCCCCCATTCGTTGTGAAGTTAGTGGCCGAAAGAATTTTTTAATTCTCGAGAACTCCTTGATTTCCATTTGTCAACCCAAGTTCTTTTTTTTTCTCAACAATGCGACTTTATCTAGCACTCCATTTACTAGACCAACTGTTTGTTTTTCATAAAATGCATGAGTTAAATCGACGTACTCATTTATAACAACTTCGGTTGGTGTCTCAAGAGGACTTATAAGCTCAAAAACACCAACTTGAAGAATGGCCTGAAGTGTAGTCTCGAGCTTATCTAGACTTCCTTCTTTAGACAACGTTGACGAGATTAACGGGTCAATGTGATTTAAATGACTTGCGGTTCCACTAGTTAAGTCTCTAAATAATTGGATATCTGGTGTACCAAGCCCGTGATTCTCTTCGGCCGCGAGAAGTCTAAAGTGAACAAACTCTTCTATGATATCAGTAGGTGCAGCCCCCGTCATCTTCATTTGGTACGAGGCCTGAATAGCCGCTAATCTTGCGGCTGTCCGAGGACGAGCAGACCATTTGTGTTTTTTAGGTTGTTTATCTCGGGTCACCGTAGATACTTTTTTTTAGCCTCACAATTGATAAGCAAGCTAACACCGCGTCCCTACCCTTATTTTTCTTTCTGATAGAGGCGCGAGCCCAGGCTTGGTCAGCATTATCAACGGTCAAAATACCATTTCCAATAGCTAACCCCTTATCAATACCGAGATTCATCAGGCCACGTGCACTCTCATTACTAACGATATCATAATGAGATGTTTCCCCACGGATCACACACCCTAACGCGACATAACCAACATATGGGTTAGTCGATTTTTGCTGAGATATTGTGGCTATTGCTGACGGTATTTCGAGAGCACCAGGAACTGAAATTCTATCATATTTTAAATTTTTTTCCTCCAATTGTCTAACAGCACCCCTAACCAGCTCGTCAGCTATATCTTTATAAAAGTCTGCGTCAACCAACAATATTTTATTTTCCATCAACCTACCCTATTCAATGCTGCTCGGCTTCCTGGCAATTATGCTGAGTCCGTATCCTTCTAAGCCGACCACGGTTTTTTCTGAGTCAGTTAAGAGTACCATATCTTTAATGCCTAGATCCAAAAGGATCTGTGCACCAACGCCGTAGTCCCGTAATTCACTTGCACCAAAAACATCTTCACCTCTTGTTTTCATTTTACGTTGCAATTTTTCAGACAGTGTTGATGGTGTTGGTTCTCTCATCAATACGACAATACCACGCCCTTTCGCGGCTATGTGTAACATTGCGTCTTGTAATTCACCACCACCTCGAGAACCAGATTTATCTCCCAAAACGTCTTCCATTACGTCAAGCGAGTGCATTCGCACTGGTACGGGCATTTCTGTGGTGATATCTCCCTTTATTAACGCAACGTGCTCAGCGTACGATACTTTGTTCAAATACACTATTAGTCGCCATTGCCCCCCATATTTACTATTTAATACAGTTTCCACCGAACGTTCTATTATCGATTCTTTCGACCTACGGTAGTTAATTAAATCGGCAATTGTGGCTATTTTTAAAGAGTGTCGTTCAGCAAAAGCAATTAGATCCGGCATACGCGCCATTGTTCCATCATCATTCATTATTTCACATATTACCCCGGCCGGGTTCATCCCCGCCAATCTTGCAATATCAACTACAGCTTCAGTGTGTCCGGCACGAACTAGAGTACCTCCATCTCTTGCCACGAGAGGAAATACGTGTCCTGGTGAAACGATATCATCTCTACTTTTCTTTGGATCAACAGCAACTGAAATTGTTTTAGCTCTATCATGTGCGGAGATACCAGTTGTTACACCCTCACGTGCCTCAATCGAGACAGTAAAAGCTGTTTCTAGACGGGTTGCGTTGTTTCGTGACATCAGCGGCAAACCAAGTTGTTCTACCCGCGATCGCTGCATCGCAAGACAAATTAGACCTCTGGCGTACTTTGCCATAAAGTTGACGACTTCAGGGGTGGCATTTTCAGCAGGTATACATAAGTCCCCCTCATTCTCTCTGTTCTCGTCATCGACTAAGATAAATATTCTACCCGCTTTCGCCTCTTCTATCACTTCTTCTATTGAGGATAAAGCGGCGCCAGACTGCTCATTCGAACCCTTTACACTATTCATATTCACTTACCTCTTTTTCATCAAACGAGCGACGTAGCGGGCTATTATATCAATCTCGATATTAACTTTACTTCCAACGTCTAAATTTTTGAAAGTCGTAAAATCCCATGTATGCGGTATAATATTAACCGTAAAAACGTTATTGAATACCTCGTTGACGGTTAGGGAAACACCATTGAGCGTTATCGATCCCTTCTCCGCAATGAAATCTTTTAAAGCATCGGGTGCTTTGAATCTCAGTTTCCAACTATCTCCAACTTCTTCACGTTCAACTACGTCTGCCACACCGTCAACGTGGCCTGTAACGAGGTGACCTCCAAGTTCTTCGCCCAATTTTAACGACTGCTCCAGGTTAATCGAAGTACCTTTCTTCCAATTTCCTAAGACCGTGGCATCTAGGGTCGCTTTCGACACGTCTACACAAAACCAATTTTTACCTTTCGAGACTACCGTTAAACACGCTCCAGAACAGCAAATTGATGCACCTATCGGAATCTGATCCACGGCGTAAGAACAACTTATCTTTACTCGAAGGTCTCCCCGATGTTCGATGTGTTCTATTTGACCGATGTCAGTAACTATTCCAGTAAACATTACAAAGCTTCCGTGCAACGATTATACGTCTCTATTATATCAGGCCCTATTCGCTCTATATTTTGAATCGCAAACCTTTTTGACATACCTAATTGTTCTACACCCAACCGGTGCCAAGCGGCAATACCATCACCTCCAATTATCATCGGCGCGCGATAAATCACCAACTTGTCGACAAGATTACTTTTTACGAGGCCACTGGCAAGATAGCCTCCAGCCTCTACAAGGACCATTGTTATCCCCTCTTCAGCCATTAATTCAAGACATCTTTGGATAGAGACGTGACCATCTTCAGAACAAGGCACCTGAAAGATTTTTATACCCATGTCGGTTAAAGTATCTTTTTTTGCTGCATCAGATTTTTCTGTTGTAAATATGTAGCTAGGACGGTCTTTGGCAGTTAACGCAAAATGGCTCGTAGCTGGTATCCGGAGTTTCGAGTCTACCAACATCCTAGAAGGAGAGTGTTGCTCAAGTCCTGGCAGTCTACAGTCTAATTTAGGGTCATCATATAGCAGAGTCCCAATACCCGTGAGAATAGCATCATTCTTAGCCCTTAATAAATGTGCTGATCGACGCGCAACATCACCTGTTATCCATTTACTTTCTCCATTAGCCACCGCCACTCGGGAGTCTATACTCATTCCAAACTTTAGTGTGACATATGGTCTAGAAAACTTACAAACATTGAAGAATCCTCTCATTATGTCTGAAGCCTCTTCTTTGCACACATTTTCTTCAACGCAAAGACCCGCCGCCCTCAGCCGTTTTATTCCCCGACCATTAACTCTCCGGTCCGGATCCTGGGCAGCGACGACAACTTTTGAAATTCCCGCTTTGATTAATGCATCACAACACGGGGGCGTTTTTCCAAAGTGAGAGCATGGTTCAAGCGTGCAGTAGGCCGTAGCACCCTCTGCTTTCTTCCCTGCCTGCTGCAACGCCATTACTTCCGCATGAGGCCGCCCACCAGGTTGAGTCCAGCCCCGGCCAATAACCCTATCTTCTTTTACGATAACGCATCCCACTGGCGGGTTGGGACTTACTTTACCTATTCCTCTTACAGCTAACCTAAGTGCCTTTTGCATCCAATTTTGATCTTTTAACGACATTAGGAGAACAAACGATGCAAAACTAACTAGTCTTCTTCAAAGCGACTGAGATCTTCGACAAACTCTTCAAAATCTTTCGCTTCTCTAAAATTTCTATAAACAGACGCAAACCTCACATAAGCGACTGGGTCCAAATTACCAAGGGAATCCATGACCATCTCGCCGATGACCGTCGATGGAACTTCAGACTCACCCATGCTTTCAAGCCGTCTGACTATACCCGTTATCATTCGGTCTACCCGTTCTTGATCAACAGGTCTTTTGCGCAAAGAGATTTGGATTGATCTATATAATTTATCCCTTTCAAAAGGGGCCCGTTTTCCGTTCTTTTTTAGTACCGTTAGTTCGCGTAGTTGAACGCGCTCAAATGTGGTAAATCTCCCACCGCATGACGGACAAAAACGTCGACGCCTTATGGCCGCCCCATCTTCAGTAGGCCGCGAATCTTTCACCTGAGAATCAATATGTCCGCAAAATGGGCACCTCATCTCATCTCCTATCCTTTCTATCCTATCTACATAATAAAGAAAAAATTCGCTCTGTCATTTAATAGATCGGAAATTGTTGGCACAAGGAGTCAACTTCATTGCATACTCTTTGCTTGAGTTTTCCACTCAACGCATTTTGTTGACTATGTTCATGCAAAACGTCCGCAATCAAGTTAGCTACTGTTTCAAATTCTCGCACGCCGAACCCACGCGTTGTAGCGGCTGGGGTCCCTAATCTAATTCCGGAGGTAATTGCGGGCTTCTCGGGATCAAATGGAATCCCGTTTTTATTGCAGGTTATACCAACAGACTCAAGAGCAGTTTCAGCTGTTAATCCTGTGATACAAAGATTACGCAAATCTACAAGTACCAAATGGGTATCTGTACCATCCGAAACGATATTAATACCTCTCAACTTTAAACCATTTGAGAGCGCGGTGGCATTGGCAATTACCCTTGACACGTACTTTTTAAATGATGGATGTTGCGCTTCGCCAAATGCGACTGCCTTTGCAGCTATTACGTGCATCAAGGGCCCTCCTTGAAGCCCAGGGAAAAGTGCCGAATTGATTTTTTTTGATAAATTTTCATCATTCGTTAACACAATCCCCCCTCTGGGCCCTCTCAAAGTTTTATGAGTTGTGGAGGTAACGACATCTGCAAAATGCAGTGGATTTGGATAAACTCCTCCTGCAACCAGGCCAGAAAAATGAGCCATGTCAACCAGGAAATATGCTCCAACCTCATCTGCAATTTCACGAAAACGCTCGAAATCAATTACTCTTGCGTATGCTGATCCACCAGCGATGATTAATTTCGGTTTGTGTAACTTTGCTAGAGCTTCGACTTCATCAAAATCTATCAATGAGTTTTCCCTGTTAACGCCATATTGCACAGCATTGAACCACTTACCAGATTGGTTAGGTTTAGCTCCATGCGTTAAATGACCGCCGGCAGCTAACGACATACCCAATATTGTATCACCTGGCTCCAAGAGAGATAAAAAAACAGTTTGGTTTGCTTGTGCTCCAGAATGTGGCTGTACATTGACATATTTACAATCAAATAGATCTTTTGCCCGCGCTATTGCAAGTTCTTCTGCTTTATCAACAAATTCGCAACCACCATAATAACGACGCTCTGGATATCCTTCTGCATATTTATTTGTAAGCACCGATCCTTGCGCTTCTAAAACGGCTTGGGAGACAATATTTTCAGATGCAATTAGTTCAATTTGATCTTTCTGTCGTTGCAACTCTAATTCAATAGCACTAGAAATTAGCGGGTCAATTTTAGACAGAGAGGAAGAAAAGAAGTTATAGTCTAATTCCTGTTTCATTTGGATTTTATCATTTCTTATAAAAGTAAAAGTACCGCATACTAAGGATCGATGGTTTATTCCGCCCAAAGTTGTTGAAAGTTCGCTGTTTGGGCCGCATGAACTATTGAATTGAAATATATCTCTATGCCTATGTAAATCAAGATACCGTAGGTTTTTAACGAATTCGGATTACGAACTCAACACCTATCTCTGAGGGAATATTATAGCGCGATTCGCGCTCACTATCAGTCCAATATAATCTCGTCAATCCTAGAGAACGCAACAACCATTAAAATAAGGTTCTGAGACAAACTTGAATAAACAAATTTGACTTAAGTAATAAAACTTTTTTAGTTTCAGGAATCTGTTTGACTTATTGATCCAACCCTGTTTCTAATTTTATTTTTCTGCTCTAATGATGGAACTTTAGATGACAAAGGAAACAAAGAATATTTCCGTCAACTTAGATGAAATACTTCGTCTGACTGTCGACGTAACCGTGTCGTATTTGAACAACAATACTTTGCCTGCATCCGAAGTTCCTAATTTTATGCATTTAATACATTCATCTTTGACCAAACTCAGCTCTAATGAAAAAGTAGAGGAAACTCAACAATTAAAGCCGGCCGTTTCTATTAGAAAGTCTATAACTGACAAACATCTAGTTTGCTTAGAGGACGGAAAACAACTGAAAATGCTAAAAAGGCACCTAAGAACCGCCTATAACCTCAGTCCGGAGGAATATAGGGCTAAGTGGAATCTTCCCTCTGACTATCCTATGGTTGCGCCAGGGTATGCTGCTCAGCGTTCAGCATTTGCTAAAAAGATAGGCTTAGGGAAAAGTACTCGCAATCAAAACTTGCCTTTGCAAAAGTTAAAATAAACGGTTTGCTTATTAATCTCTCTTGTCTCGTTTATTCAAAACATATTTGAGTTTTTGCACAGCTGTTCGCTCGAGGGTCGCTTGCGAAACTGAAGGATCGCCGACAATAGAAACTTCAACCCTCGTTGTAGGATCAATAGCACTCACTTTTACGTAAGCTCCCACTTTTACGAATTCGATAATAACTGTTTTATCTGGCGAGGCCATCGTTATCGCTCCACGCGAAATTTTTGAAGATAAGTCCACTTTTTTAAATTATTAGAGGCACCACAGTTTTTTTCTTTTGATCCTTGAATAGTTCGTAAAAACAAATTAATTGATTACTGTGCTAGTGTTCATAACATCTCTTTATATTAGCAATCACCGGATCACGCGTTGATTTTCTACTCGGAGTATATGATCACAACTGAGAGATAATTTAAATGAGTGTAGTTTTTATTTGGAGAAAAAAATGAGCATCGCTTCCGTAGATGACATCAAGATTAGTAAGCCAGTGGCTCCGAGAAGAGTTGACTTTAATTGGAGCGATCCTTTCCTTCTAACTGAACAGCTAACAGAAGATGAGAGACTCGTTTCGGAAGCTGCAAAAGCATATTGTCAAGAAAAGCTAATGCCTCGAGTTCAAAGTGCTTTTAGGGAGGAAAGATTTGACAGGGAAATAATGAACGAAATGGGAGAATTAGGTTTCCTCGGATCAACCATAGATGGTTATGGGTGCCCGGGGGTAAACCACGTTTGTTATGGCTTGGTAGCGCGCGAAGTAGAGCGGGTTGACAGTGGTTACCGCTCCGCTATGAGTGTTCAATCCAGCTTGGTGATGCACCCAATCTGGGCCTATGGCAACGAAGCGCAGAGACAAAAATATTTGCCAAAATTGGCAACTGGGGAATGGGTAGGTTGCTTCGGTTTAACCGAACCAGATCATGGTTCTGACGCAGGAGGATTGAGAACACGAGCCAGAAAGGTGCAAGGGGGGTACGTGTTAAATGGCGCTAAAATGTGGATAAGCAATTCGCCAATAGCAGACGTTTTCGTAATATGGGCTAAAACTGAGGATGATGTAATACGTGGCTTCATATTAGAAAAAGGAATGACAGGACTTTTAGCCCCAAAAATAGAGGGTAAATTTTCTTTGAGGGCATCTATTACTGGTGAGATCGTTATGGAAGATGTTGAAGTTCCAGAAGAAAACCTTTTGCCGAACGTAAGTGGCCTATCTGGCCCTTTCGGGTGCCTCAATAAAGCGAGATATGGTATTGCCTGGGGAGCATTAGGAGCAGCTGAATACTGCTGGCATAAAGCACTAGACTACACGATGAATAGAAAACAATTCGGCCGCCCGTTGGCTGCTAATCAATTGGTGCAGAAAAAATTAGCTGATATGCAGACCGAAATATCGATAGGACTGCAAGCATGCTTGAGATTAGGTCAGCTACTGGATAATGGGAAAGGTGCCCCAGAAGCGATTTCTTTAGCCAAACGAAATTCGTGCGGCAAGGCGCTGGACATAGCGAGGACATCTCGTGATATGCACGGCGGCAATGGAGTATCAGATGAGTACGGAGTAATCCGGCACGTTATGAATTTAGAGGCAGTGAATACATACGAAGGCACGCACGATATCCATGCCCTAATACTTGGCAGATCACAAACTGGATTACAGGCTTTTACAGGCGTCTGATTATACTTTTTATTTAAAGGGTTTTAGACATTTCTCGAAAGGAAATCAGGTCAGAATCGATTATCAAGTAGGCTGCCGCCCAAAAAACTAGTGCCAAGAGCGACGTTATTATTACCTTAGTTGCTAATAGCGGTTTTTTAGGCGCTCCAGTGTCATGCCCGGCGGCGCCATCAGTTTGACGGCTAACGCCAAAAGGCAATGCCATGAGGAATATCCACCACCACAGCAACACATACACAACTATACCTGATGCGATTTCCATCTTGAGTTCTACCTCTGCTCTAACTCTATTAGAGTTCCAAAGAATTCTTTTGGATGTAAAAATATAACTGGTTTGCCGTGTGCCCCGATACTCGGTTTTCCATCACCTAGAATTTTTGCCCCTTTGTCCTGTAAAATATTTGCAGCCTCATTAATATCATCCACCTCATAGCAAACGTGATGTATTCCTCCAGCCGGATTTCTCTCTAGAAACGAGCTGATCGGTGAATTAGCACCAAGAGGATGTAATAGTTCTATTTTTGTATTTGCTAATTTAACAAATATCACTTTTACACCGTGGTCGACCAGTTCTTGCTGTTCACTAACTTCTGCTCCCAATGTCTGTTGATATTTTAATGCCGCTTCCTTAAGGTCGGGTACTGCTATTGCAACGTGATTAAGACATCCAATCATCTTACTCCTCGAGGTCTGTTCTAATAATATGAATCAATATGGTGGGATTTTTACCTAGTTGTCGGCGACAAAATCTCTTAATGGCCTTTGTGCAGGCATTTATTACATTTTCATCTAAAGAGCGCTCAGCAGGCGATAAGGTTTCTATCTCATCGCTCATTAAGGCCTCTACTTGTTGATCTAAAGCTACTTGTATTCCTGCCCCTACTCCAAGACAAGTAACGACCGGTGGTCCATCGCACGAGCCATTACTCCCTAGAATAATGGACGAAAAAATTGACCCGTTATGTAGGAGCTTATTTCGGTCTTTAATCGTTTGACTAGCGAGTGGTATCAATTGCTTGCCATCAACAACCAATGCATCTGCCTTCACATCAGCTATCACCTCCGCTCTTCCAGAGCACAAACGTATAACATTTCCATTATCCGGCATCAAAATCTGCGGTATTTGGCATAATTTTGCTATCGAAGCATTTGCACGCAAGTGCTTTTTCTCTCCATGGACCGGTATCGCTATATCTGGTTTTATAGTTTGGTACATGAAAACTACTTCGTCATGAGCAGGATGGCCGGACACATGAACATGATGATCTTGTTCAGTAATTATTTTAACACCTCTATCTAGCAACTTGTTTTGAACTCGGCTTATTGCCTTCTCATTTCCAGGTATTTCCCGGCTTGAAAAAATAACTACGTCACCACCAGCCAGGCTTATTTCGGGGTGACTATCATCGGCTATTCTACTCAGCGCAGCTCGCGGCTCACCCTGACTTCCGGTGCAAATAATTACGACTTTATCATCTGGTAAAAATCCAACATCTTTTTCTGAGATAAAATCTGGAACATCTAATAGATAACCATTTTCTTTAGCTACTTCATACATACGCCAAAGAGATCTTCCAACCAGAGCAACATGCCGGTCATTTTTCTTCGCTGCCATAGCAATACTTCTTAGTCTTGCAACGTTAGAAGCAAAACAAGCAACTCCAATTTTTTTGCGATACTGTGAAAACAATGTCTCCAAACTACTTAATAAAGCGCCCTCCGACCCAGTTGTTCCAGCCATATGCGCGTTTGTAGAGTCCGATACCATCGCAGTAACACCGCGAGAAGCAAGACTTTTAAGTGCTTCCATATCTCCTGGCTGACCAACTTGGGGGTCTGGGTCTAATTTCCAATCTCCTGTATGCCAAATAATCTGCTCACCGCATTCAACGACCAAACCATTGGGCTCTGGAATTGAGTGGGTTAGTGAAATTAATTCTAATTTAAATGGGCCGACTTCGAATTTGCTAGAAGGATTAATTTCTACGAGCTTAACCCTCTCTAGTATTCCTTTTTCTACAAGTTTTCTTCTAATTAATGATGCAGTGAAGGGGGTAGAAAATATTGGACAGCCAAGCCTTTCCCAAAGATACGGTATTGCACCTATATGGTCTTCATGCCCGTGGGTCACCACTATACCAAGTAGGTTTTCACGCTGGGCCTCAATAAAACTGGGGTCAGGAACCAAAACATCAACGCCAGGCATTGTGTCATCGCCAAAAGAAATCCCTAGATCGACAATAATCCATTTTCCTGAAAAATGGTATAAATTCATGTTCATACCTATTTCATTCGAGCCGCCTAACGGCACAAAAATAAGGTCATTATCGTTTATTTTTATGCCTTCTATTTCCATGGAAGATTTCTTTTGTATATCAATACCAAACCAGCGTTTGTGATGTCCTCATCTATATAATTGATGGAATCAGTGGCATTATAAAAGATACTTGCAAGTCCCCCTGTGCCAATAACAGTCATAGGCTTAGCAAATTCACGTTTAATGCGCGTCACAATACCTTCGATCAAGCCTATATAGCCCCAAAATATTCCTGAATGCATAGCTGCTTTAGTTGATTTCCCAATTACGTTTGAGGTTTTTATTGAAGACTCATTCGTTTTTGTTTCTGAAATAGAAATCCGTGGCAGACGTGCCGCCGCATTGTATAGCGCCTCAAGTGAGAGGTTTATGCCAGGCGCTATCACCCCACCACGATAAGTTCCATCAGCGTCTACCACATCGAACGTAGTGGCTGTTCCAAAATCTACTACAATAAGCGAACCTTTGTAACGATCCAACGCGGCCACAGCGTTTACGACACGATCAGCTCCCACTTCTTTTGGATCATCTATATCTATTGTGATCCCTAAATCAACTTCTGTTTCTCCAACAACCATGGGCCTGATTTCGAAATATTTTTCGCACAAATTTATCAAGTTGAACGACGTTTCAGGGACAACATTAGCAATAATTATCCCTTCAATATCATTTATCACCAAACCTCTAAGAGCTAGGAGCTCTGTCAGCCAAACCGCATATTCGTCAGCTGTCCGGCTTATGTTCGTTGAAGTCCTCCAACTACCCACGCAATTTGTATTTTTATACACGGCAAAGCCGGTGTTTGTATTTCCACAGTCTATAACAAGAAGCATTGGTTTTCCTTAATTATAAAAAACGCACTTTCCCTGCTCGGAGTCTTCTGCGATTACCATTTTCATCATCAAGTAACATGGCGCCTTCCATATCGATACCCCTGAACTTATATTCAGCCATCACCCCGTTTTTGGTTTCTACCGACACACTTCTGTCCAAATTGAAGGCTCGGCGCATCCATTCATCCTTGATAGCGCCAAAACCAATATCTTCCCATATATGAAACCAGCACACAAAATGATGCAGTAAAGATATCAAGACGTCATCCACAGAAATGTGGCCACTATTATATTCATTTATACAAGTTACAGGGTATTCGAATTTTTCCGGTGCCTTCGAAATATTAATGCCAATACCAACTATAACCGATGGTTCTTCGACATAAGAATCAGTAACCTCTAATAAGATTCCTGCTATCTTCTTTCCGTTAATCAATACATCATTTGGCCATTTTACTTGGATCATCTGATTATCTATATAGTCTGATAATGTAGAGGCTACCGTTATAGCTGATAGAAGGGATAGCTCTCCCCAACGTACTCGGTTAACGGTGGGCCGTAACAATAATGACATAAACAAATTTCCTATTTGAGAATCCCATGAGTTTCCGTGACGTCCGCGTCCAGAAGTTTGAACTAATGCCTGAACGACAGTCCAGGGAGCTACTCCTTGTTTTGCTAAAAGTGCTATGTCCTCATTGGTGCTACCGGTGGACTCTTTTTTTATTACGTTAATAAAGTCCGGCAACTTTACGTCATCTAGAGACCTACGAGGGTCGCTTTTTTTACTATCCGTCAATACTCGTTTAGCCATTTACCCCTATCAATGATTTTGCCGCATTTGCAGCGGAAGACACAAGGGTACCAGGGGCTAAGAAGAAAATTATGACTAATGTCATCGACCCATAAATAACAATCCTGAGATTTTTTGTTAGTCCCTTATCTAAAGGATCGACGATCTCATCAAAATACATAATCTTTATTATTCGTAAATAATAAAACGCTGCTACAACGCTACTAATGACACCAATGATTGCTAGATTATATAATTGTGCCTCTATAGCTGCTAGGAATATAAACCACTTCCCAAAAAAACCCGCCAAAGGAGGTATGCCTGCCATTGAAAACATAAAAACTAATAAAGCAAAGGCCATCACCGGATGACTTTTGGATGCGCCCGCAAGATCGCTAATTTGCTCAACAGCCTGTCCATTTCTACGCATGCACATAATACAACCAAATGTTCCCACATTCATAAACAAGTATATAGCTAAATAAATTAGAACCCCACTGATTCCAGCTTCGTTTGCCGAAGCTAAACCAATTAGCGCATAACCCATATGCCCAATCGAACTATAAGCGAGAAGACGCTTTATATTTGTCTGCATTAAGGCAGCCACAGCTCCGAGGGCCATAGAGGCGATAGAAATAAATACTATTATTTGTTGCCATTGTTCAATAATTGCTGAAAACGGACCAATAAGAACTTGAATGAATAAGCAAAGAGCTGCAATTTTTGGAGAAATAGCAAGTAAGGCGGTTATGGGCGTCGGAGCACCTTCGTATACATCCGGCGTCCACATATGAAACGGAACAGCTGAAACCTTAAAGGCAAGACCTGATATTAAAAAGACGAGCCCGATCAATATTCCTAATGACAAATTATCTTTTTGCTCATTGATTACATCTGCAATCTGGAGAAAGTTTGTGCTTCCGGAAAATCCATAAATTAGAGATGCCCCGTACAAGAGCATACCTGACGATAAAGCACCAAGGACGAAATATTTTAAGCCTGCCTCCGTGGATTTAAGAGAGTCGCGCCTTATAGCTGCCAAAACATAAAGTGATAAGCTTTGAAGTTCTAGGCCAATGTATAATGCAATTAGATCTCCCGCAGAGACCATCATCATCATACCGAGAGTAGCAAACAATATTAAAACAGGAACCTCAAAGCGCTGCGCGTTCTCTGTCTTCATGTAGTCATTTGCTAAAACGACAGCCAATATTGAGCCAACTAAAATCAATGACTTAGAAAATTGTGTAAAACTAGTCGTGATGAACATTCCGTAGAATGCATTCTCTTGGCCGCCATATAGAAAACCGGCGATGATAGCTACCATAAAACAAAGGATAGTGGCCATAGACAAAACGCCAGTGCCATCTGTTTTCCGAAAGACCCCAATCATCAAAATTATCATTCCAGCACATGCAAGAAAAATCTCAGGAACGGCGGAAATCATTGCAGGGAGTTGAATAAGGCTCATAGACGTTGGCTCCTAGTCAGTGACTAGCAAGATGGACGCTGCTATTTTCCAACGCCACATTAAAATTTTTAATAAGATTATCTACCGAAACCGACATAACATCTAGGAATGGTGCGGGATAAACCCCCATCCAGAAAACCAATAAAACTAATGGAACAAAAATAATAATTTCCCGGTAAGATAAGTCGCTAATTGACATCAAATTTTCTTTTTCTAACTTCCCAAATATTATTCTTCTATACACATAAAGCATATATGCCGCACCCAATACGACACCAGTTGTAGCAAAAACGGCCAACCAAGTATTGTAATAAAAAGCTCCTAGTAAAACTAGGAATTCACCAACAAAACCGCTGGTAGCCGGCAAACCGACAGAAGCCATGGTGAATACCATAAATACTAAAGCATACTTTGGCATTCTATTAACCAGACCACCATAAGCAGCAATTTCTCGCGTGTGCATCCTATCATAAATAACACCTACGCACAAAAACAGAGCCCCGGAAACAATGCCATGACTGAGCATCTGGAAAATCGCACCTTCTAGACCTTGGGAATTCAGGGTAAAAATACCAATCGTAACAAAACCCATATGGGCAACAGATGAATAAGCTATAAGTTTTTTTAGATCGTCCTGAGCTAGGGCAACAAGAGAGGTATAAATAATTGCTACTACGCTCAATGCGAATACTAATGGTGAAAAAAAGTCCGAAGCCTCTGGAAACATAGGAATAGAGAATCTTAAAAAACCATACCCACCCATTTTCAATAGTACACCTGCTAATATAACCGAACCAGCCGTCGGAGCCTCGACATGCGCGTCAGGTAGCCAAGTGTGCACTGGCCACATTGGGACCTTCACAGCAAACGAAGCAAAAAATGCTAGCCACAACCAAATTTGAATATCACTCGGGAAAGAAAGTTTGCTAAGAGCAACAATGTCTGTAGTCCCCGCCATGAAATACATAACGAGAATAGCAATGAGCATCAAAACTGATCCTAACAAAGTATACAAGAAGAACTTGAACGACGCATAAACTCGTCTTGCCCCTCCCCATACACCAATTATTATAAACATTGGGATTAAAACACCTTCAAAAAAGATGTAAAAAACGAGAATATCAAGTGCACAAAACATTCCAACCATCATGGTCTCCAGAATGAGAAACGCTACCATATATTCCCTGACACGATGTTCTATCGCTTCCCAGCTGGCTAAAATACAAATAGGTGTAAGTAATGTTGATAGGAGTACAAAAAAAATAGAGATCCCATCGACGCCCATCCTGTAACCAATATTAGTACCTTCGATCCATTCTATGCTTTCCATCATCTGAAAGTTAGCCGTAGAGGGGTCGAACTTTACCCAAATTAAAAGCGAGATAAGGAACGTTGGAACTGATGTCCATAGCGCGATGTAACGAGAGTTCCGCGCTACAGTTGCATCATCGCCCCGTGTTAAAAGAATAAAAAAACATCCCACAAGAGGTAAAAACGTTACCAAAGAGAGAATAGGCCAATCATCAGTCATCAGGTTAATTCCCAAAACCAAAAATGTACCAAGAAGCAAAAGCAATTAATCCAATCATCATTGCGAACGCATAATGATATAGGAAGCCACTCTGCAGTCTAACAGCTTGGCCGCTTAATCGTCTAACAATTGAAGATATACCGTCGGGTCCTAGACCATCTATAACCGCACCATCACCCTTTTTCCATAGAGCATGTCCAAACCAAAACGCCGACCGGACAAAGAGAAGATCGTACAACTCATCAAAATACCATTTATTAAGCAAAAATTGATAAATGCCAGAAAACTTTGAGGAAAGCGTCTTTGGAAGATCTGGTTTCAATTGATAACAGTAAAAGGCTAGCGATGTGCCAACAATAAACATAATCGTTGGCAGTAACACTACCCACATTGGAACGCCAGAGGCCGCCTCTATCGTTCTGTTTTCCTTTAACACCAATAATGCGTCTCCCCAAAAGGCTTTCATAGAATCACCGCCAAAAAACTCATAGCCCAGCTTACCTGAGAATAACGCTCCTACGGCTAAAAAAATGAGGGGGAGTGTCATTACGATTGGGGACTCGTGTATTTTATCTTGAACTGATTTTGGAGCTCTACATTCGCCATGGAAAGTCATAAATATTAAACGCCAACTGTAAAAGGCCGTCAGACCAGCAACAAAAATACCAATATAAAACGCGTAATAACCAACACCAGTATCACGAGCAAATGTTGCCTCTAGGATTAAGTCCTTCGAATAAAAACCAGATAGAAAAGGAAACCCCGTTAGTGCTAAAGTGCCCACTATCATGAGCCAATAAGTTAACGGAATTCGTTTTCGCAACCCGCCCATCTTTGTCATATCTTGCTCATCTGACATGGCGTGTATTACCGAACCGGCACCAAGAAACAATAGTGCCTTAAAAAAGGCATGAGTTAAAAGATGGTAAATCCCAGCCGAATAAGCAGAAACACCGCACGCAAAAAACATATACCCAAGTTGCGAACACGTAGAGTAAGCAATAACTCTTTTAATATCATTCTGACAAAGCCCTACGCTAGCCGCAAAAATAGCTGTGGTAGCGCCTATTAAAGTTACTACCGTTAACGTATCTGGAGCATACTCCATCATTGGAGAGAGACGCGCTATCATAAACACACCCGCCGTGACCATAGTTGCTGCGTGTATTAAAGCGGATACCGGAGTTGGTCCCTCCATCGCATCCGGGAGCCAAGTGTGCAATCCCAATTGCGCCGACTTGCCCATCGCACCGATAAACAGCAGCATCGTAAGTACTGTTATCGCATCAGCGCTAAACCATAGAAAAGTAAGTTCCGTATCTACATACTTTGGAGCCAATATAAAAATTTCATCTAAAACAATAGTGTCAAAGAGCAAATAGGTGCCAAAAATACCAAGTGCAAACCCAAAATCTCCTACCCTGTTTACCAGAAAAGCTTTTATCGCGGCTGCGTTTGCTTCCGGCTTCTGATACCAAAACCCAATGAGAAGATAGGAGGCGAGGCCAACACCCTCCCAACCAAAAAACATTTGCACGAGATTGTCAGCCGTCACCAACATTAGCATTGCGAACGTAAAAAGTGATAGATACGCGAAAAAGCGGGGGTTATGTGGGTCATGATGCATGTAACCAATTGAGTATACATGGACCATTGTTGAAACGGATGTCACAACCAGGATCATTATAGCTGTCAAAGTATCGATTTTAAGCGCCCATTCAGCTTTAAGATTACCAGACTCTATCCAAGTAAAGAGTTGAATAGTCTGAGCATTCTGTTGCAGAGCTACATCGTAGAAGCATATTGCACCGAGCAACATAGAAGCAGCCATAAAAATACAGGTAACTAAGTGAGCTCCCCGATCGCCAATAATTTTGCCAAAAAACCCTGCTATAAGCGCCCCGACAAGTGGCAAGAAGACAATTGCGGCATACATAGTACCGTTACCCTTTCATGAGATTTACGTCTTCGACAGCTATCGAACCACGATTTCTGAAAAACACCACTAGAATTGCTAGGCCAATAGCGGCTTCCGCCGCGGCTACAGTTAAAATGAACAAGGCAAAAATCTGTCCGACCAGGTCACCCGCGTAAGCTGAAAAAGCCACTAAGTTAATGTTTACAGCTAGCAGCATTAACTCTACAGACATTAGGATAATAATAACATTTTTACGATTGAGAAAAATGCCGAAGATACCCAAGGTAAATAAAATAGCTGCGACAGCAAGGTAATGAGCTAATCCAATTTCAATCATAATTAAACACCTTCACCTTCTTTGACCTTTACCACATCAAGAACATCCTCTGATCTACGAGATAACTGATCAGCTATTTTCTGTTTTCTAACCCCTGGCCTACTCCGTAGTGTGAGAACTATAGCCCCGATCATAGCGATGAGGAGGATTAACCCTGCTGCTTGAAACAAGTATACATATTTGGTGTAAAGGACATTGCCCAGTGCGTGCGTATTACTAATATTTTGAATTGGAATGACCGCCGCAAGCATGTTTCCATCTTCGGAAAAGGACCAAATGCCAATAACGAAGAACAGTTCCACGAGCAGAATTAAACCAAGTAAAGCACCTATTGGAAGGTAATGCATAAACCCCTGTCTTAATTCCACGAAATTTATGTCTAACATCATGACTACGAAAAGAAAAAGGACTGCTACAGCCCCCACATATACCACGACAAGAATCATGGCTATAAACTCAGCACCAATTAAAACGAAAAGGCCTGCCGCGTTAAAAAATGCTAGAATAAGATACAAGACTGAATGTACAGGGTTTCGTGAAGATACCACCATTACCCCAGCGGCAATGGTAACAAAGGCAAACGCATAAAACGCTATTGCTTGAACCAATTTTCACCCCCCGCTTAGTTTAGTTAAATTTTATTTATTTTATTGCTACTTTCGAACTCGCACATCAACGATAAGGCGCATCAATAGACAAGTTATTGGCAATTTCCGTCTCCCATCTATCGCCGTTTGCTAAGAGCTTCTCCTTATTATAGTAAAGTTCTTCTCTAGTTTCGGCTGCGAACTCGTAATTTGGACCTTCTACAATTGCATCAACAGGGCAAGCCTCCTGGCAAAACCCGCAATATATACATTTTGTCATATCGATATCGTAACGGGTAGTTCTGCGACTTCCATCCGAACGCGGCTCGGCTTCTATCGTAATTGCTTGAGCTGGACAAATAGCCTCACAAAGTTTACACGCGATACATCTTTCTTCCCCGTTTGGATATCTACGAAGAGCATGTTCTCCCCTAAAACGAGGTGAAAGCGGCCCTTTTTCATACGGATAGTTTATGGTTACCTTTGGTTTAAAAAAGTACTTAAGCGTAAGATACATACCGCTAATTAACTCTGATAACAAAAGTGCTTTGGTACTATTTTGAAGAATATTCAATTTTTAACCTCCGGTACTCAGCCAGATAAAGGTGTGGGAACTATATCAAAAGCAACCAGCACGCCAGCTGTGATTACTACCCACGCTAAAGAAAGTGGAAGAAAAACTTTCCATCCAAGTCGCATCAGTTGATCATATCGATAGCGCGGGAACGTTGCTCTAACCCATAAGAAACAGAAGAGCACTAAACTTATTTTTATAAAAAACCATATTGGCCCTGGAATCCAATTAAACGGTGCTATGTCTATCGGCGGCAACCATCCCCCCCAAAAACAAAACTGCTGTCATACCGCTCATCAAAATCATGTTTGCATATTCGCCCAAGAAGAATAACGCGAACGTCATTGACGAATATTCTACAAAATAGCCTGCAACTAGTTCGGACTCACCCTCTGGTAAATCAAAAGGAGCTCTGTTCGTCTCTGCCAGGGCTGAAACAAAGAAAATCACGAACATAGGTAATAAAGGGATTGCAAACCAAATCGTTTTTTGTGCTTCAACAATCGCACTTAAGTTTAATGACCCTACACATAGGAGGACTGTGATTATCACAAAGCCAATTGACACTTCGTAAGAAACCATCTGTGCTGCGGAGCGCAATGCACCTAAAAATGCATATTTAGAGTTACTAGCCCAACCAGCCATAATCACCCCGTAAACGCCCAAGGAAGAAATAGCAAAAAGATAGAGAATGCCGACATTTATATCTGCCAAAACCATGCCAGCATCAAATGGAATCACAGCCCAAGCAATTAAACTCAAAATGAATGTAAGCATAGGAGCCATAGCGAATAAAATTTTGTTAGCTCCTGACGGAAGAATTGTCTCCTTTATGAAAAGCTTCGCGCCATCTGCAAGAGGTTGCAACAAACCAAAGGGCCCAACGACATTAGGCCCTTTTCGTAGCTGCATACTCGCAATCACTTTTCTTTCGAAATACGTCAAATAAGCAACAGCAACCAATAGAGGCACAATGATCGCAAAGATTTGCGCCACTATAATCGCAGTAGGCAATAAATACGTATTAAGAAATTCGCTAAATTCCATTATCTAAGATCCAACTTGTAAACTTTAAGGCTGTAGAAGTGATATTAAGCATTTTTTGTGTTCCCAAATACCTCACTACACTCTGCCATCACCTTGGACGCTCGGCTTATTGGATCGGTCATATAAAAGTCCTTTATTCCGCGATCAAACGGAGCTTGTTCAACCTCACCCTCTCGGCCAAAGTTCGTTACAACGGAGCTTTGCACGACTTCCATGTTTTCAAATGTTTTATAAGCTTTTGATAAGCTCTGGCGCAATTCCTCGGACGTATCAAATTCCAAAGCAGAACCAACAACATCAGATAAGGCGCGCACAATTCGCCAATCTTCTCTGGCATCTCCAGGAGGGAAAACTGCTCGAACAGCAAATTGGGGCCGCCCTTCAGTATTCACATATAGTCCATCTTTTTCGGTATAGGCTGCTCCAGGCAGTATAACATCAGCTCTGTGTGCGCCTGCATCGCCATGGTGCCCCTGATAGACTACAAATGCTTTACCCAATCTAGACATATCTACTTCATCAGCAGCCATAAGATAAACCATCTCGATAATACCGTTGCTGGCATCATCTAATATATCTTCAAGATACCTACCCCTATCTTTTGGTACAAATTTCATATCTAAACCAGCAACGCGTGACGCTGCGGTATGCAGAACATTAAAACCGTTCCAACTTTCATTATCATCTTTATCTTCTTTTATAAGGTCGAATTGCTCTGCAATTCTTCGGCATAACCCTAAAACTATATCACCATCGGCTCTTGCTAATGCGTTCATACCAACTATTAGCATGGGACGTTTTGCCTCTGCTAACATCTTAGAAAAAGTATGTTGCCCCTGTAAAATTTGTTCCAGCAACAACGCTGAATTACCTAAATAGTCGACATCATACGTTAAATCGTATTCTTCCCCAATCAGGGCAATTGGCAGTCGTGTTTCTAACCACCGTTTTCTAATCCTAGCGTTTAAAACAGGTGCCTCCCATCTTGGATTAGTGCCTATTAGCAAGACGGCGTCAGCATCTTCAATACCGGCAATCGTTGAATTAAACAAATAGCTCGCACGACTATCGGTATTGATCTTAGCACCGTCCTGACGACAATCTATATTTTCAATCCCAAGCTTTTCCGCAAGACATTTTAGCGCAAACATAGATTCCGCCTCACACTGGTCACCTACTAATACGGCAATACCCTCTGGTGATATTTGTTTCATTTTATCTGCCACGACTGATAGTGCTTCATCCCAACTTGTAGGAACTAACTTTCCATCCTTTCGAACAAAAGGCTTATCTAACCTCTGCCGTTTTAAGCCGTCACACGAAAAGCGGGCCTTATCTGAAATCCATTCTTCGTTAATATCCTCATTAACCCGAGGCAACACCCTGAGCACTTCCCCTCCACGGGTATCGACGCGAATATTTGAACCTATAGCATCCATCACATCGATTGTTTCAGTCTTCTTTAATTCCCAAGGCCTTGAAACAAAGGAGTA
>CACHDV010000020.1 GCA_902578675.1 uncultured Alphaproteobacteria bacterium | reverse complement strand
CCAAAAGATTTCCGTATTTGCTGCAACCAGTTCATTTAAGTCATAACTTAATATATTACTTAAGAATTTTATTTCTAAAGTATTGTTATATAACAATACTATAACCAAATAATTTTGCTTGGATTGCAACCTGATGATCAAACATAGGCCTACCATAGTGAATATCACAACCAACCTTTTTTGCGGCTTTTAATATTCTTGTCTCTTCAGGGTTCATAATTATTTCAGCCACGATTTGCGAAGAGACTAGAAGCCCTGGATCAAAGGGTAGATTATCACTTTCATTTAACCCCAATGACGTTGTATTGATTACGATATCAAAACCCCTCGGGTCCGGGGGCGCACAACCTATTTCTATATTAGGATATGAATCAATCACCGAGTTCGCTAATTCTTTAGCTGTCGACTCTGTTCTATTTGCAATACTTAAATGAGATACACCAGAGTCTGCAAGGGAGAAGGCTATCGCTCTTGCCGCTCCTCCTGCGCCTACCATCAAAACCTTCTGCTGAGCCACCTGATATCCTGCCGCCAATAATCCAGAAACAAAACCGCTTCCATCACAATTATCGGCAATTAATCGTCTATTTTTGTCGAAGGCCGCATAGTTTACTGCTCCTACAAGTTTACCTTGGTGGCCAATTTCATCACAGAACTCCATTATTGGGACCTTGTGAGGTAAAGTTATCGACATTCCCCCAAAGTTTGGCATCATTCTTAAACCCTTGATAAAATCCGATAAACCACTTGCAGGCACGTGCAAGGGAACCATAACCGCGTCAATGCCATGTTTCTCGAAAAGAGGGTTAAATACGGAGGGCGCGCGCACATGGGTTATTGGGTCAGAAATACACCCAAAGACTTTAGTTGAACCTGATATATTTAATGTTGCTTGCATCTCTCCTTCTTACTCCAAGAACGTTAAGTCACGTTTTCCGATAATGCACCCTCTCTAACACCTTTGTGTCTTATCCGCCAAAAACGGTTTTATTCACACGGTTTGCTTTTATGAAATCCCAGTCATAGACAACACCTAATCCAGGTCCATCAGGGACTGGCACACAACCATCACCATCAACACAATCAAGCTGATCTGAGTAACCACATGCATAAACCGGAGGAACAGCATTAGGACAATCCGGACCAACCAAAGCCACTTCATAAAAATTTGAGTTCCGCATTGCGCTCATTATATGCCTATGAGCTGGACCACATGCATGAACCTCTACATCGATGCCAAAAGCTTCACCTAAATGCGCTATTTTCAGCCCCCCCGTGATGCCCATGTCATATTCGGGATCCATGCGGAGAAAATCCGTACCGCCAGCAATCAGAAAATCGGCCTTTGGCTCTACTCCTCTAATGTGTTCAGTTTGAAGAATTGGTGTTTTTATCATTTCTCTTAGACGTTTATGCGCAAATGCGGAGACTCCAGAATCCCTAAAAGGGTCCTCGTACCAAAAGTACCCACCTTCATCGCATGCCCTCCCGACATAAAGTGCGTCAGCAAATGTTTTCAGTTCACACGCTGGATCAAGCATTAAAGTCATTTTGTGACCTACCGTTTTGGCTACATGCAGCACATTTTCAGCCTCTTCAGCCGCATCAGCTTCATTCCAGCCATGTATCTTAAATGCACGGTATCCCAAGTCGAAACAATGCTCTGCAAAGTCGGCAAAAGCTTCTTTAGAATCAAGACCACCATTTCTATCACCGTGGTATGTACTAGCATAAGCTGGTAATTTTTTCCGATATCCTCCCAACAAGACACTCACGGAACAATCCAGCTGTTTGCCTGCCCAGTCCCATAGTGCGATATCTATCGGCCCCTGTCCCATATGATCAAATTGCCTTAGTTCACGCTTCATATCGTCGTATATACCTTCTCGTTCTTCCGCGTGGCGTCCTATTAGTTTTGGAGCCAAGGTCTTTGCTTGAGCGCAGGTAGATGGTGTACTACACCAGTGAGTAACATATTCCCCTCGGCAACCATCCTCAGTGATGATTACTAGCGCAAACTTTTCTATTCGAGAGACCGATCCTTTCATATAACCTATTGCACCAACAGAGTCTGCCCCCGTCAAATTCCCTAAATTTGGGACATTAAAGCCAAATTCGTGTATTTCCACCTGCGTAATTTTAGTCATCATTCATACCCCGCAGGTGGCACAAAGCCACCGATCTCTCTTTCAATTAACTTGGCGAACTCTATCGTCTTGAGATCGTTCAAATACGGTCCAATAATTTGAACACCAACGGGTAGACCAGACCTAGTCAACCCGGCCGGGGCTGCCGTGGCAGGCAAGTAAACTACGCCTGGAAGTCCGGCCCAAAATAGCTGGTCGACTGTTGGTTCATTTCCATTATTGATAGGAATTGTTCGATCAGCTCGGTCACCCACTTGATCATGGGGGAATGCTGCAGAGGCCGCCACGGGTGTTATCAAAAGGTCGTAGTCTTCAAAAAATACGTCCCATTCACAGCGAAGCAATTCTCTTTCTTCATTCCAAGCCAACCAATCCTTGTGTGTCATTGTAACAGCTCGATCCACGACTGTTTTGTAACTAAAATCATCAGGGTCGGCTGATAAAGCCCTGTCTGCAGATCTCGCTAATTCCTCATCACTTAATCGGCCTCCAGTCGCTGCCCGTAACAGCATAAGATAAACTAGATGTGATCTTTTTGTATCTTTTATTGGGCTTGCCTTTTCCACAACTTTGCACCCGAGTTTAGCCAATTTATCAACCATGCCCTGAATGCAATCCGTTAATTCGTTATCTTGCTTACAGTTCTGGTCCTCCAGAAGCACTCCCACCTTAAAGTCATTCAGTTTTGTTTTTCTGCAATCTGGGAGGGTTAGGTGCTTTCCGCTTGATGTTCGCCCTGTAGTACCAGCCATAGCTAACGTCGCGATACGAAGATCCTCGGCGCCGCGAGCCAATGGACCGATAACAGATATATCAGGTGGCACGTGACTACCAGGGAAAGCACAGCCCAGAGTTGGTAAAATACCCATACTCGGCTTGTGTCCAAATACGCCACAATAATGGGCTGGATTTCGAATGGAGGCTCCAATATCGCTGCCTGCATCCAATCCTGTCATACCAGCTGCCAGAGCAGCAGCGGACCCACCTGACGAACCTCCAGGTGTCCGATTCAGATCCCACGGATTATTCGTGGTGCCATAAATATCATTAAAACTCTGCCAATCGGAGAGCATAAGTGGGACATTTGTTTTACCAAAAAAATTAACACCAATCGCTTTCATGCGTTTAACTGAAAGCGCATCTTCTTTGGCTATATTATTTTTGAGATCCGGCACGCCCCAGGTGGAGGGTTGACCCGCTATATTAAAATTCTCTTTCACAGTCATTGGAACACCATGAAGTGCACCCCAGGACTCGCCCTTAGCTAAAGCTTCGTCTGCCTCTTTAGCTCTCGCTCGTGCTGCCTCCTTATCCAAGTAAATGATAGCGTTGAGACTTGGATTAAACTTTTCAGTTCTTGCTAAAAATAAATCTAGCATTTCTAAACAACTTATTTTCTTACTCTTGATTTTTTCGGAAAGCTGGACTGCCGTCAAGAAATGTAAATCCGCCATAAATCTCTTCCTATTTAAATTAAGGTTTGAACTAATTCCACCGTTTTGCACGTGAAAGCGAGTTTAAATATCCGAAACGGATTTCCGGACTTAACCAAAAGAGTGCAATACATATAAGCGCTGATATTACCGATATACAAAACATTAAATTATATCCATCAGTGAAATCATATATAAGGCCCCCACACCAAGCGCTGAGCCCAGCACCCAGTCCTTGTCCCATCATGATCATTCCATAAATAGCTCCAAGGCCTTTTCCAGAAAATAACTTCGCTAAGAGAGTAGCGATAATTGGTCCACGCGCGCCCATACTCAAGCCATAAGGAATGACCCAAAAGAGCACTAATCCTTCATAAGGAAAAAATTGTAAAGCGGCCAGTCCAAGAACACCACTTATCGTGAGCAAATAACTAATTGTTGCTACTAAACTGTTCCCAAACTTATCCGCAGCTACCCCTGTCAAAAACATACCAGCGAAGGACAACATTCCTGCAAGTCCAAAAGCACCTGCGGCCTCTAATTCACCAAAGCCGAGTTCCACAAGGTAGGCAACCGACTGAACACTAACCCCAAAAATTGCAAATGCCGTGAGAAAGTAAATTGCAAACATTATCCAAAAAACTGGCAACCTTACTGCGGAGCCAAGAGTATGCCCACCCTCAGCCCGCCCTGTATTTGTGCGTCGCGGATTATTCGGTGCACCCCGCTCTATTACTTTCCAGGGAATGAAAATGATAATCGGTATTAAACATAAAAACACTATTCCAAATTGTTGATATGTCAGCCGCCATCCGTAGCCTTCAATCAATATCTGTGCTATCGGGGCTAAGATTAATATTCCAAAACCGTAACCCGCGTAAACGAAGGCTATTGCAGTCCCAAGTTGCTTATCAAACCACCTACTTACAAGACTCTGAGCTGGAACTTGCCAAATCAGGGATGCACCTAAACCAGTTAAAAGACCAAGCGCTAAATAAAAATGCCATAGGGAAGTTAAGTTTCCCGCAGCCCAGTAACCTGCCCCAAGACAGAGAACGCCCAAAACATAAATAAAGCGACTGCCGAAGCGATCAAAAAGATATCCAGACAACGGCGAGAAAACCCCCATAGCGCCGATATAGACGGCGTAGATAGAGGCAATATTAGATCTGTCCCAACCTAGATCTTGGCTTAAAGGCAGAAGAAAGATAGCATATGTATCCCCCATGCCGCGCCCGACAGCAGCCATAATAAGGCAAAACAGTACCAGGGCCGTTCCTATGAAGAGTGATCGCTCCATACCGTCAAGATCTATCGAACATTCGGGTGAATATACACATTGAATAAGCCAATATTTTTAAAAAAAATGCCACCAATTACATTCGGAAAATACCAAATTTCGTATCTTCTATTGGTTTATTCAAGGATGCAGAAATTGATAAACCAAGAACCTTTCTCGTATCAGCCGGGTCTATTATGCCGTCATCCCAAAGTCGGGCCGTGGCGTAGTAAGGATGCCCTTCCTTCTCATATTGCTGACGAATAGGAATTTTGAATTGCTCTTCTTCATCAGCAGTCCATTTTTCTCCACGCGCTTCCATTCCGTCGCGCTTCACGGTGGCCAATACACTTGCCGCTTGCTCACCTCCCATAACCGATATTCGGCTGTTGGGCCATGTATATAACATTCTCGGCGAATAGGCTCTTCCACACATACCATAATTACCAGCTCCAAACGAACCACCAACAATCACTGTAAACTTTGGAACGCGAGCGCAGGCGACAGCAGTCACAAGTTTAGCACCGTCTTTAGCGATACCTCCTCGCTCATATTTTTCTCCAACCATAAAGCCCGTAATATTTTGGAGAAAAATCAGTGGTATTTTTCTTTGGCAGCATAACTCGATAAAATGCGCCCCCTTTAGCGACGATTCGGAAAATAAGATACCGTTATTGGCCAAGATTCCGACCGGTTGGCCGTAAATTTTTGCAAAACCACATACCAAAGTCGCCCCATAGAGAGATTTAAATTCACTGAAATCGCTCCCATCAACGATACGTGCTATAATCTCTCTAATATCATAAGTCGTTTTGGGATCTTTAGGGACAACCCCATATATTTCCTCTGGATCATAGAGTGGTTCAACCCAGGAAGGACGATCTTTATTTATTTTTTTAAAGTTGAGCGTGCTTATAATTTGCCTAGCGATCTCCAATGCATGCTGATCATCGTTAGCATAATGATCTGTCACTCCGGAGACCCGACTATGAACATCAGCACCACCTAAATCTTCTGCGGTTACAACCTCGCCAGTTGCAGCTTTAACCAAGGGCGGACCTCCCAAGAATATCGTCCCTTGCCCTTTTACTATTACCGCCTCGTCACACATAGCGGGGACGTAAGCCCCTCCTGCAGTGCAACTGCCCATAACAACAGCTATTTGAGGAATACCCAAAGCTGACATATTCGCCTGGTTGAAGAAACACCTTCCAAAATGTTCTTTATCAGGGAAAATAGCGTCTTGATGCGGTAAGTTAGCTCCGCCGGAGTCGACTAAATAGACAACGGGCAAGTGGTTCTCCTGTGCTATTTCCTGAGCTCTAAGATGTTTTTTAACAGTTATAGGATAATACGTGCCTCCCTTTACCGTCGCATCGTTACAAATGATGACGACCTCGCAACCAGACACTCTTCCTATCCCCGTCAGTATACCTGCTGACGGCGCTTCATTTTCATACATGTCATGGGCTGCTAGTTGTGAGAATTCTAAAAAGGGTGAACCTGGGTCTAATAATCCACTAATGCGATCATGGGGTAAGAGCTTGCCCCTATCTACATGCCGCTTTTGAGAACGTTCGCCCCCACCTAGCTTAACTCTGGCCACATGCGTCCTCAAATCATCAATTAAACTCTGCATGTTTTCTGAATTTGCAATAAAATCTGCCGACGAAGTGTTCAAAGAACTTTTAAATTCTGTCATGTAAGACCTCTGTTCAAAATCACTAATAAATCATCACCAAGGAATTTGGTGACCATCATAAGACAAGAAGCGCCCATTGTCGTCGCGTGTCAGCGCAACTATCTGATTCTTCATACCTTCAATACTCGTATGCGGCATGACAGGAGCTGCTTGTCCACCCATATCGGTTTGCACGTGCCCAGGGTGAAACAGCACTGCTATCAAACCTTGTTCTGCTAATTCTGCAGAGAGGCATTTGACAGCCATATTGAGTGCTGCTTTTGAGGACCTGTATACATAAGCGTTTGGAACTGCTTCTGTGATACTACCCATCCGCGAAGTTATGAATATCATTTGTTTTTTTTCACTATTCATTACGTTATCTCTGAAAGCTTCCGCGACCCGCATAGGTCCAAAGACATTTGTATCCATCGTTTCAGCCCAAATATCGTAATCGAGCCTACCAAACCCCTCCCTTTGTCCAATAACACCTGCATTGTTAATCAAAATATCAATATTTTCACCACGCAACTTATCAGCAAGATTTGCAACGCTTTTGTCGTCAGTGACGTCCAATGAGTGGATATCGATATCACCAATTGCATTCAGCTCATTTGCATTTTTGGGATTTCTACATGTCGCAATTACTCTACATTCTTTGCTGTAAAACTGGCGGGCGAATTCCAATCCAAGTCCTCGACTAGCGCCTGTAATCATAATCGTTGTCATGCTGTTCTCCCTAATTTTACGAAAAAATTTATGCCTAATTGTCTCTACGGCATGCAAAATTTTAGACTGAAGGTGTTTGTTGATTGTTAGATTTTTGCGGTAACTTCAAATTCTACTCGCATTTCTTCCTCTGCTAGATCACATATAATCGTGGTATTTGCAGGCATGGCCGCCTCACAATTAGCCTTAATTATCGGTTTAATTTCCTCGAATTCACTCCTCGAGGCCACATAAACCCGTATTCGCAGCATGTTCTCTAAGCCGCTCCCTGCTTTTTTAAGGGCACCTTCTATAATTGAAAATGCGATTATTGCCTGGTCTTTTACATTCGCCGGATAACATTTATTTTTAGCGTCGTAACCGGTAGTGCCAGAGATATAGACAATATCTTCGTCTACTACCGCCCGAGAATATCCCGCCATAGCCTCAAAAGGTGAACCCGTTGTAATTCTTTTACCTTTCATTTTTACTCCTCAGGAAGTTATTGGCATTTTTTATCAGCAATTTTTCAATTTGATAACGTTCAAGGTCGTCTAAATTTTTCTCTCAAGCCAGCAACGATTTTTCTTCGAAAACATTCTTCTACATGATCATTTACTAATCCCATTGACTGCATAAAAGAATAACAGATGGTTGGGCCTACAAAAGTCCAACCTCTTTGTTTTAAAGCTTTCGACATGGCCTCAGACTCCTTCGAAAAAGAAGGGATAGACGTTTCTCGCGCTCTTATTTCGGATAACGTTGGATTATCTTTGGGTTCAAATGACCAAAAAAAGGCAGCTAAAGAGCCAAACTCATTTTGCAATTCTTTAGCTCTTTTCGAGTTGTTTATAACACTCTCTATTTTGCCGCGGTGCCTCACCACGCCAGCATTTCTCAATATTTTTTCAGTGCGTTCTTCGCTGTAATTACTCACTGCATCAAGATCAAAGTTATCAAATGTTTTCCTGAAGTTATCTCGTTTTCTTAATATTGTTATCCAACTTAATCCGGCCTGGAACCCTTCTAGACTTATTTTCTCAAATAGAACTCTATCGTCCTTTTGTGGCACGCCCCATTCAGTGTCATGATAGTGTTCATATATAGCATCTCCTAGACACCAAGAGCATTTCTCTAGGTGGCTTGTTCCCGTCGCAATATCCGCCATAAAAAATGCTCATTTCTATTAGAACAAAAACTACTTGCTAGCTTTTCGTTATAAAATTTAGGAAGTCTCTTTAAATAACTCTCTGCCGATTAACATTCTTCGAATTTCAGAAGTGCCGGCACCTATCTCATATAATTTTGCGTCCCTTAACAGTCGACCAGTTGGGTAATCATTTATATATCCATTTCCGCCCAGACATTGTATTGCCTCCGATGCCATCCAGCTGGCACGCTCCGCAGCATATAATATTGCGCCTGCCGCATCCTTTCTGGTTACCTCACCTCGGTCGCAAGCTTTGGCAACGCTGTAAACATAGGATTTTGAAGCATTCATAGTAACATACATATCTGCCAATTTGCCCTGCATTAATTGGAATTCCCCAATGGGCTGACCAAACTGTTTTCGATCATGAACATATGGTAGAACCACGTCCATACAAGCCTGCATAATACCTATTGGACCCGCCGCCAATACAGCGCGTTCATAATCTAGCCCACTCATAAGAACCTTAACGCCACCATTCAGTGAGCCCAAAATATTAGCTTCCGGGACTTCACAATCATTAAATATTAATTCACAGGTATTTGAACCGCGCATTCCCATTTTATCTAATTTTGATGATGTGGAAAAACCTTTCATTCCCTTCTCAATTATGAAGGCTGTAATGCCGTGCTTACCGGCACCGGGGTCAGTTTTGGCATATACAACAAGAGTATCCGCGTTTGGGCCATTTGTTATCCACATTTTAGAGCCGTTCAAAATAAAACGATCTCCGTTTTTTGTGGCAATTGTTTTCATACCAACCACATCTGAGCCAGCGCCCGTCTCACTCATAGCTAGGGCACCAACTTTTTCTCCTGAGATCAAATCTGGCAGAAACTTTTTCTTCTGCTCCTCGTTACCATTTAAACGTAGCTGGTTTACGCAAAGATTAGAATGAGCTGAGTAACTCAATCCAACAGCAGCAGATGCGCGACTTATTTCTTCCAAGGCGACAACATGCTCCAAATACCCCATACCGGCGCCGCCATATTCCTCTTCAACAGTGATACCCAAGACACCTATATCCCCAAGCTTAGCCCATAAATCTTTTGGAAAATCGTTGTTTTGTTCTATCAAATTAGCCCGTGGCGCAATTTCATCGTCAGAAAAGGATCTAACCGTGTCCCTTAGAAGGTCTACAGTTTCTCCAAGGTCAAAATTAAAACCTGGAATTTCATTTGGTATCACTTTGGCCTACTCCCTACAGCATCGTTACTTATACAATGCATGCGTTATCAATCCTTAACCATATTTAAACTAAAATTATCTCAACTAAAATGCTAGACTGAAACAAATTGCTCTTAGAGCTTAGCTACTCTTCAAAAGGAAGCATAATGAGAATTCTGATAGCAGGTTTCAATTTAGAATCAGTCACATTTCTTCCAAATCCAACTACACTCGACGAATTTGAAAGAGTGGCAAAACGGGGAGAGGATCTCCTTTCATCTTTCGAAAATACAAACACTGTGCCCGGCGGCTTCATAAAAGCGTGCAAAAACGAGGGAGTTGAGTTGGTTCCACTGGTCTATTCAGAGGTGGGCGCAGCTGCGTCTGCAACAGATGAAGCCTTTGACCACTTTGTTGATGAGATTGCCTGCGGAATTAGAGCGGAACTTTACAATCTCGATGCAGTGCTCTTAGGCCTTCATGGTGCATTAGTTACGAAGAATGGCAGAACAGATTTGGATTTTGTTAGAGAGATTCGAAAACAAATAGGCAATGTTTTACCCCTTGGAGTAGCTTTTGATCTTCACGGAAACCTCGATCCCAAATTTGTTGATTATGTAGAAGTTCTGAGTGCTTACAGAGAGAGTCCTCACATAGACATGGGAGACACCGGCGAACGTGTGGGGAAGATTATGATAGCAAAACTAAGAGGTGAATTTGATCCAAAAACCGTAATACAGAAAATCCCAATAACCTTGCCCTCAATTTTTACAGCGACAAAGGTTGCCCCACTTTGTGAAGTTATGGCTGAAGCCAGAAAACAGGAAGAGCTCTATGCTAATCTTTTAGACTGCTCAGTAGTAATGGGATTTGCATATGCCGACGTACCCCAGATTGGCATATCGTTAATAGTAACGAGCAAAAATGATCCTGACACCTCAAACAAGGTGATTGAACACATGTCAAAATTGATTTGGGATTTGAGAGAAAGTTTATACCCGAAGGATAGCGTATTTAATGTGAGAAACGGTTTAAGAAAAGCTTTGGAAATCAAAAAAAACAAAAAAAAGCCCGCCGTTATTCTTGAGCATGCAGATAGAATGAATGACTCTACTTACGTGTTGCATGAGCTAATTAAAACCAGCAATGAGCGGGTTGCCGTGCCATATTTCTGGGATCCACAAGCGGCAAAAACAGCTCATGCGGCAGGTATTGGGTCAAATATTTTACTCGAGGTTGGGGGAAAAAGCTCTTCGAAAGCCGGACAACCTCTTGTAATAGAGGTTAAGGTAATTTGGACTGGAAAACCAAAATTCCAAATGGGTGGATTAATGGGAAAAGGTCGGCCAGTCGATCTTGGGGTCACAGCAATCGTAAAAGTAAAAAATATCTTCATTTGGCTTATTTCAGCAAATATTAGTGCCATTAATCTCGACCCATTTGAACAATTTGGCATGGACCATTTGGACTTTGATTTAGTCCTTCTCAGGTCAAAAACTCACTTCAGAGCCGTCTGGGAAAAAGAATCTTGTGGGATAGTAATTATTGATACCCCCGATTGGGGACCAGCGTTATTAGATACACTCTCATATGAGCATGCTCGACAGGGTGTCTTTCCAATAACGTAAGATAGTTTTATAGACTAATCCTTCAGTTATTTATCTTTTTTGCATCATCGAACCGATCTATTTTAACAAGGCCTGGAAAAACTTTCACCCATACTCCAACGACTGCAAACGTAGCTATCCCACCGATCAAAACAGCAGGTACTGTTCCAAAGCCAGACGCCATTAAACCGGCTCTAAAATCTCCTAATTCATTCGAAGCATTTATGGAGATAGAATTTACCGCGCTTACTCTACCTCGCATCTCATCTGGTGTAGCTAACTGAACGAGTGTCAGTCTAATGTAAACACTGACCATATCTGAAGCCCCATAAATTGCTAGCGCGGCTAATGAAATCCAAAAAACTGTCGAAAGACTAAAAATGACAATGGATGCGCCAAAAAGGGCTAGTGTAATGAACATGGTGGCACCTACATAGCGCGGTTGGGCTATTTGCGCTAAAGCCAGCCCCATAAGGAGAGCACCAATTCCTGGCATAGCTCTCATCAGCCCCAAACCATCGGGCCCAACACCTAAAATATCGCTCGCATAAATTGGAAGCAACCCCATAACACCTCCCAACAACACCGCGAAGAGATCTATGGAGACTGCGCCCAAAACAACTTTGTTTTGCCAAACATATGAAAATCCACTTAGCATCCGCGTCAGTGTAATTCGATCCGCAGACTTTTGTTTCAACTGACCACTCATAACAATGGATGCACAAACCGCCAATAAAAACGAAAATCCAGCAACGTAATATGCCCAGTCCTCAGATAAAGCTAACAGCACACCACCTAGCGCTGGGCCTATTAATTGTGCAGCCTTATTAACCGAGGAAGAATAAGCTACAGCATTTGGAAAAACATCTGAAGCTACTATGTTTGGCAAAATTGCTTGGGCTGCGGTGTGAAAGAATGTCCTAGCAATTCCATGGATGACCAATATAAGCAAGATTGTTTTTATGCCCCCCCAATTGCTTGATGAGACGCCAAGCAAAAGAAAAACCACTACTAAATGAATTACATTCGATACCACTATGGTCATTCTTCGGTCATATTTGTCCGATACATAACCGGAGACCAAGAACAAAGCCAATGAAGGCGCAAACTGAGCTAATCCTATGTATCCAAGATCCAACGGGTCACGTGTTAATTGATAAACGTACCAACCAACAGCAACGGTTACGATCTGAACGCCTATTACATTGCAAGATCGCGTTATAAGAAAAAGGATAAAATTACGATTATAAAGTAATGGTTTAAACTTCTTATCGGCATCGGTCATCATAATTCGGATAGTAGTTATTGGACTATTGAGCGGAACAGTAAGTTAACCGACAATGCACGACTAGGAAAGAGAGAGTAGAATGATCGAAGTCGTTCCAATTCAAAATGCGGCCCACGGCGCCAATCTTTGTGGGATTGATCTGAACAAAACTATCACTCCGAGTTTAATGAAAACCCTCACAGACGCGTTATACGAACACCGGGTCATTCTTATAAAGAATCAAAAACTAACAAAGGCTAGATATTTAGAATTCGGCCGGTCGTGGGGGACACCAATTCCACACGTTCTAGATCACATGCGAATGCCTGGATATCCAGAGCTGCTGGCCGTTGGAAATACGGAAAAAAAAGATAGTTCGTCGGATATCAGAAACGGAGCAGCATTATGGCATACCGATCAATCCTACGAACGACAACCAGCGAGCGCCACCATGCTATATTCAATTTTAGTTCCTTCAATTGGTGGTCAAACAAAATTAGCGGATATGTCAGCCGCTTACGACGCGAAGACTAAAAGGTTACTCTGGAGAATAAGTGTTCGCGGTCTACCTCTCATATACAAAAATTCTGGAAAGGCACCTAAAACCGATGGTAGTAATTGAACCCACGGGCTCAGCGTGTGGCGCACTGGTAAAGGGTATTGACCTAAATAAACCTATTCCCCCAACGCTAATGGAAAAATTGGTTTGGGCTTTATACCAACACAGATGCCTGGTGATAAAAAATCAAAAACTTACAAAGGAAAGCTACTATCGGTTTGCATCTCAATGGGGTGAACTTATCCAACATGTATTAGATTATTTAAGAATGCCGGATTACCCAGAAATGATGGCTATAGGCAACACAGAAGAGAAAGATAAAGATGATGCCGTGAGAAACGGAGCTGCGGTTTGGCACACTGACGGGTCATATATAGAAGATCCAACGACAGTGACAATGTTATACGCTATCAAAATACCAAAAACTGGCGGTGAGACTTTAGTAGCCGATATGGTTGCAGCTTATGAAGCTTTGGATCCAAATCTAAAAAGCAATCTAGAGAAATTAACTGCCAAACATTATTATGGCAGAGCGCAGTTCGATCCAGACGAGCATAGGCCTGTTCCGATTAGAACCAAGAAACAAGCCACCACTAATGCAGTTTGCGAAAAACCCCTTATCCTAAAGCATCCTATTTCAGGTCATAAAGCTCTGTATGCTGTAGCTCACTCGCCGTTCGAAATTATTGGAAAAACCAAAGAAGAGACGCTTTCGCTCCTTTCAATGCTTAAAACGCATGCCACCAAAAGCCAATTTGTGTATTCACACCGTTACGAGGTGGGCGATATTCTTTTGTTTGATAATTTATCCACGATGCACAGAGCAAAAGAGCAAACCAATGCAGCAGATACGCCTGATTCGGATAATGCAAGGCTTCTATGGCGATTAAGCGCAAAGGGAACACCCAAAGTGATAACAAAATTATAGCATCGGAAAAAATGCATTAAAATGACAGCATTCGCGCTTTGACATTTTTTCTTTATTTTTTTCAATAGGTTACGGCTTCCTAATCTAAAAATATAACTTAGTAAGGTGTTCAATCAAATACGCTAGTGTTCAAAAGCCTGTACTAATATTTAATCTTCCTTTTTTTAACTCGGTGATTAGAACTAAACTACTAAAGTGTCGAGAACGCAAAGCTCATGGATTGATTAAATGGATACGACTGAGGCTAATGTAGAGGAAACTAATTTTGCAGAAGCGTTGAGTGAACGCTACCTCGCTTATGCATTATCGACGATAATGTCAAGATCGCTACCTGATGTGAGGGACGGACTGAAACCTGTCCATCGGAGATTGCTCTACGCCATGCGACAACTCCGTCTATCTCCGCAAGAAGCTTTCAAAAAATCGGCCCGGGTTGTCGGCGATGTAATGGGAAAGTTTCATCCTCATGGAGATGCTGCGATATACGACGCAATGGTTAGGTTAGCGCAAGATTTCTCTCAACGGTATCCATTAGTCGATGGCCAAGGAAATTTTGGTAATATTGACGGTGATAACGCCGCAGCAATGCGTTATACAGAAGCTAGAATGACCACTGTTGCTGAGCGGTTATTGCAGGGCATAGATGAAGAAACAGTCGATTTTCGTGAAACATATGATGGTGAAGGCAAAGAACCGCTCGTTTTACCTGCAGCATTTCCAAACTTACTCGCTAATGGCGCGCATGGGATTGCTGTTGGAATGGCAACATCCATTCCGCCTCATAATATCTGTGAAATATGTGACGCATTGTTGCATCTGATAAAGCACCCCAATGTATCCTTTGAAAAACTATTCGAGTATATGCCTGGCCCAGACTTTCCTACTGGTGGATGGTTGGTAGAAAATAAAGAAAATATCATCGAGGCGTATAGAACCGGCAGAGGAAGTTTTCGTGTAAGGGCACATTGGCATAAGGAAGAGTTAAAAAATGGGACCTACCAGATTGTTGTTACCGAGATACCTTATCAGGTGCAAAAATCAAAGCTTGTCGAAAAACTGGCTGAGCTACTTGAAAGTAAAAAATTGAACATTTTTAGCGACGTTCGTGACGAAAGTGCAGAAGATCTTCGTCTAGTTTTAGAACCTAAGAGCAGAAACATAGATCCAGAAATTTTGATGGAGACTTTATTTAAGCAGTGCGACTTAGAAGTGAAAGTGAACCTAAATCTGAATGTTTTAGATAAAGATCAAGTCCCTGGCGTTATGTCCTTAAGAGATGCACTGCAGGCCTTTTTAGACCACAGGCACGAGGTTTTAATTCGCAAAACGAATTTTAGACTGAATAAAATAATTGATCGACTAGATGTATTAAATGCCTACCTAATAGCATTTTTAAATCTGGATGAAGTGATACGAATAATTAGAGAAGAAGACCAGCCCAAGGAACAGCTCATAAATAGTTTCAAGCTATCGGACAGACAGGCCGAGGCAGTTCTTAACATGCGATTACGCGCACTCCGAAAATTGGAGGAGTTTCAACTTCGTAAAGAATTCGATGAATTAACAGAAGAAAAAGCTGACAAAGAAAAACTGTTAGAAGATGAAAAGAGACTATTGGAAACGTTGGCTATTGAAGTCAGGGACCTGAAAAAAGAATTCAAAGCGCTACCCGCTTTAGGCAAGCGCCGAACCAAATTAGGTGCTGCGCCCTCAGATATTGATATTCCTCTAGAAGCAACAATAGAAAAAGAACCAATCACTATAATATGTTCTCAAAAGGGATGGGTTAGAGCTGTTCGGGGCCATTCCGCGGACACTAAGGAACTAAAATTCAAAGATGGAGATAATTTAGCATTTGCACAGCAAGGAGAAACTACTGATAAAATTTTATTCCTTGGCAGCAATGGAAGATTTTATACTATTTTAGCAGATAAGTTACCGCGAGGCAGAGGCCACGGCGAGCCTATACGACTAATGATCGATTTGCCGAACGACGAAGATGTCATCGCTATGATGATCTACAGGCCCGACGAAAGGGTGCTGCTAGCATCTGATGATGGACGCGGTTTTATAACTATAACCGACGATTTGGTTGCACAGACAAGGAACGGGCGACAAGTCATTAATGTCTCTCAGGATAGTAAAGCATGTATTTGTGTTAAGGTTGCAGGAGATAGTGTCGCGGTTGTCGGCACAAACCGAAAATTATTAATCTTCCCAATTGAAGAACTACCACAAATGTCGAAAGGAAAAGGTGTAATTTTACAAAAATACAAAGATGGAAAGCTCGCTGACGCGAAAACTTTTGAATATGCGGATGGGCTGAGTTGGCATCTTAAAGGTGGTCGACAAAGAACAGAAACAGAGTTACTTGCCTGGAAAGGTAAGCGAGCTAGCGCAGGAAGAATGCCACCAACTGGTTTTCCAAAACCGCCAAAATTTACTTAACGCCAGAAAGTTCTAAAATAATTTAGTTCTCTCCAGCGTATTCAAGCTGCATGGCATTTCCATCATCTGGTGTATATTGGCTGCAGCTACCCTCAAAAAAAGCTCCCGGTTCAATGGAAAGTTTATCCTGGATCAAGTCCGCTATCACCTTCGCTCCCTTCAACAATACAACATGCCGCGCTCTTATTTGGCCGGTGACCGTACCTGCGATGGTTACTTCGTCGGCTTCAATTGTCCCTCTAACGACACCTGTACCGCTTATAGTAAGTGATCCGCTTTTAACATCGCCGTCAATACTTCCATCGATTTGAACGTCGCCCGAACTCTCTAAATTTCCGTTTACAACAAGATCCGAGCTAAGCAATGATGGAGGAACGGTTTTAGAAACATTTACCGAGTTTCCGCTACTAGTTTTTTTACTATTGAACATTTCTTGTAGCCCTTAAAAATTTTCTGGGATTCATGAATTTTTTATGGCGCCTAATTTCGTAATGAACGTGGGGTCCTGTACTTCTACCTGAATTGCCAAGAAGTCCAATAACTTGCCCCAAAGCAACTTTTTGACCAACCTTTACTCTGTAACGATGCAGATGCGCGTAACGCGTCACTAAACCGAATTCATGGCGTATATCTATCGTTCTCCCGTATTTCCCTTGACGTCCAACTGCTATAACCTTACCGGGCGCTGTTGCGTAAACATTTGATTTGTATTTGGCTACAAAGTCGACCCCTCGATGCATCGCCCAACGACCATTGAAGGGATCCTTTCTTCGACCATAGTGACTGGATACGTATCCCCTTTTTATTGGAGAGGCCAATGGTAACTTGATCACAACATCGCGCAACTTTTCGAAGCGATCAAGATTAACATCTAATCCAGACTCCAAAATCTCTCGCTCATTCATATCGCGCATGTCTGGATGATATGGAATGAATGGACCACCGATCCCCATAATCATATTTTTTGGCAAAGGAGCCAGTTTCTCTGCATCGAGGCCGGTTCTGTTTAGTACTTTTTCAAGTCGGTGGATATTTTTCAGAGCTCGCTTAGATATTATTTTCAGCTGCGTTTTATGCTGCAGTTGTTCTTCTTCAAGGCTTGCTTCAAGTCTTGCAACCTGTGACCTTAAGTCATTATTTATACCCTCAAGTTGTCCTTTTTCAACCATGAGGTTACGCAAAGTCACTCCTTGCAAACGGATATTTTTACTGAGTTCCTCTTCCTTAATTCTAGCGCTTTCCAGCCTATTATTCAGGTTCCACAATTGATCGCCCATAGCTGCTCGCTCGGCAACCATCTCCGCCTTCTCTGCTTCAATGGTCTCGAGGTTCCCACGTAAATTGCCAATATGGCTTTCAAGCGCATTGTTTTTACCCGTCATTCTTCTTAATTCTTGGCCTATTACTTCAAATTGTTTCCCTAAAATTATTTTATCCTGCTCCCATTTTCGAATGGGGGGCCCTTTTGTTTGCTGCGTGGCCTTATCGTCGTTTGCAACTTTTACTGAATTGTTTTCTTTGTAAAAATGACCAAGGAGTTGGGTTTGAGTCTCATTCAGTTCCTTGGTTATGCCATCTATGGACTTACTATACTCCGCAACTTGGTCTAGTAATTGCCGATAGGAATTTTGCGCGCTCCAGATGGCTTGGTTTTTTGATGCAATTTGAGAGCTCAAATTGATGTAGTCAAAAGAAGAGTAAGCCATCCAAATTAGTGAAAGGACGGCAACGCTTAATCCCGAAATCGACATCCACGGGCTTATTGCGAAGTATCGCACTTTGCCATCTGACCGTAATATAATCTCTCGCCGCCTAAAAGCATACGCTAAGTGCTGCAGCAACTTTTTAGAAGCAAGGTTTCCTAGTTCTACCATAATGAGCCTCTCTTGACGGGATAGTACCTTAAAATGCTAGTGATACACAAGAAAAGACCTACATCAAAAACCTTTCGCTTTGTGAAATTTCGTATTGGAATTGAAGCGGAAGTAATACTATTAATAATCTTACAATTAGACTATACCGATATGCAGACTAAGTACTGAGTGCGGAATAGTTTATAAACAAAGTAAAAACCAGAATTAATCGACACAAATCTATGGCTAAATATTCAATCTTCAATATCATAAAGAATGCCTTCAATGAGGATAAAAACTGGGCACGTGCATGGAGGGACCCAGAACCCAAGAAATCTTATGATGTGATCATAATCGGAGCTGGCGGGCACGGTCTTGCAAGTGCTTTCTATCTTGCTAAAAACCATGGAATAAGAAATATAGCGGTTCTAGAGAAAGGTTATTTAGGAGGAGGAAACACCGGTCGGAATACCACTATCGTCAGAAGCAACTACATGCTAGATGAAAACGCACATTTTTATGAAAAATCACTGCAACTGTGGGAGCAATTGAGCTCAGAACTTAACTACAATGTGATGTTTAGCCAACGCGGTGTTTTGAATTTAGCACATACTGACAGTCAGATAGATGCAATAACCCGCCGCGGTAATACGATGCGTCTCAACGGAATAGACGCTGAGCTACTTGATGAAAAACAAATAAGGAAGTTGATGCCCTATCTGGATTTTTCCAATGATGTCCGTTTTCCTATCAAGGGAGGCCTGCTCCAAAGACGTGGCGGAACCGCACGGCACGATGCGGTGGCCTGGGGCTTGGCAAGAGCAGCCGACAGCCTCGGAGTGGATATTATTCAGAATTGCGAGGTCATTGGTTTTGAAGAAACCGGCAATAAAATAACAGTCGTAAAAACATCACGGGGCAACTTTAACTGTGGTAAAGTTGGTTTCGCCGTAGCAGGTAACACAGGCCATTTAGCCTCATTAATCAACCTCAAACTCCCAATAGAAAGCCATGTATTGCAGGCTTTTGTATCAGAACCACTAAAACCTATGATTGACCATGTCGTAACTTTTGGGGCTGGCCACTTCTACATTAGTCAATCTGATAAGGGTGGTTTAGTTTTTGGTGGTGATATAGACATGTACAACTCATACGCTCAAAAAGGAAACTTACCTTTAATCGAAGAAGTCGTTACTGCCGGGCTAGCTATGATACCGAGTCTATCTCGTCTTAGAATTACCCGCCATTGGGGGGGAGTAATGGACATGTCTATGGACGGCAGCCCAATAATTGGCAAATCACCAATTGATAATCTTTACCTGAATTGTGGGTGGTGTTATGGCGGATTTAAAGCTACCCCAGGGTCAGGCTGGGTGTTTGCTCACACAATTGCCAACGATGAGCCCCACAGGTTGAATAAAGGTCTTAATTTGGAGCGATTTAAAAAAGGGAGGATGGTTGACGAGCGCGGAGCTGGACCATTTCCCAATAGACATTAGGAAGTTGAGATAATGCTTATAATTAACTGCCCGCTTTGCGGGCCTAGAGATCACGCAGAATTTACATATGTTGGTGATGCAACAAAAAATCGGCCGGAAAACGGTGATAGCTCAAATGATCACGCGTGGTATGACTTCGTCTATTTAAGAGATAACCCTAAGGGACTACATGAAGAACTCTGGCAGCATAGCTTTGGCTGTAGATGTTTTGTTAAGGTTTTGAGGAATACACTCACACATGAAATAATAGCGACTGGCATGCCAAAGGATAACCTGATTTTAAAGGAAAAAGGACTTGAACTCAGTGTTTAGGTTTCAAAGTAGACAACAGCAAAGACTAGATGATGGCGGGCAAATAAACCGCTTGGCACCAATAAATTTTACCTTTGATGGGAAAAAATTTATTGGGTTTGACGGAGATACACTCGCTTCTGCTCTTTTAGCAAATGGCGTGCGGTTAGTCGGCAGAAGTTTCAAATACCATAGACCGCGGGGTATTTATTCAGCAGGGATTGAAGAACCGAATGCTTTAGTTGCACTGAGATCTGGTGACCGCCACGAACCTAACACTCGCGCGACAGCCATTGAATTATTCCCCGGCCTCGAGGCTAAGAGCCAAAACAGATGGCCAAACTTACTATTGGATTATTTACAAATTAATAATCTGCTCTCGCCTTTCCTCTCAGCGGGTTTTTATTACAAAACTTTTATGGGGCTACCAGGATGGCACTTTTATGAATATTTTATCCGTAAAGCTGCTGGAATGGGGGATGGTACAAAATTTAAAGATCCTGACAAATACGATAAGAAACATGTGCATTGCGACATTTTAATTGTTGGTGGAGGGCCAACTGGGATTAGTGCAGCTGTCACGGCCGGGCGCGCTGGGGCTAGAGTAATCTTAGTTGACAATCATCCAAAACTTGGCGGGCAGTTAAATGGTGAGCGATATTTTTTGGATAAAAAACCAGCTCATCATTGGGTCGAACGATGCGTTGAAGAATTGGATGGATTGGAAAATGTTACAATCGCCACAAGAACATCCGCTTTTGGCTACTATGATAGCGATGTTGTAAATGCTATAGAAAGTGTTTCAGACCATCTTCCGGAACCGCTGGATTATCAGTGCCGCCAGCGGCTTTGGCAAATTCGTGCAAAAAAAGTAATATTAGCTACCGGAGCGACTGAAAGGCCTATAGTCTTTAGTAACAACGATAGACCTGGTATAATGCTTGCCTCTGCTGCTAGACGATATGTAAATCAGTATGCAGTAAAGCCCGGTAAAAAAGCCGTCATTTTTACAAATAACGATGATGGATATAAAACAGCCTTCGATCTTGCAAGATCTGGGGTAGAAGTAGTGGCGGTAGTAGATAGTAGAAAAAATATCCCCGAACATTTTGAAAAAGAACTTAACGAAAAAGATATTGAAGTTATTGCCAGTTCAGTAGTCATCGATACTTATGGGTATTTTGGATTAAATAGCGTTAAAATAGGAACATTATCTCACGACGGTAAAACGATAGAAAGTAACCCCTATATTGTATCCGCGGATTTATTAGCGGTATCTGGCGGTTGGAGTCCTAATGTTCACCTTTATTGTCACTCTGGCGGCGAACCAGTTTACAATGACTCTATAGAGGCGTTCGTACCAGGAGAACTTAGTCAAAATGGTCATTCGGCAGGTGCCTCAAGAGGTAGTTTTAGCCTGACAGATTGCCTGCAAGAAGGTCATAACATTGCTAACACAATGGCAAAAGCTTTAAATTTGGAAGTGGCAGAGCAGATTATTCCAGAGACGAATGAGAATACCATCGTTCCCATTGAGGCCCTTTGGCGCGTTCCAGGAAAAGGAAAAAAATTTGTAGACCTGCAAGATGACGTTACAGAAAGTGACATCACATTAGCCCACAGAGAGGGATACGTCAGCGTAGAGCACTTAAAAAGATATACGACTCTAGGTATGGGAACCGATCAAGGCAAAACGAGCAATCTCAATGGCCAAGCCATAATGGCTCAAGAGAAGTCCGAACCAATTGAAAAAATTGGCACGACAACATTCCGTCCTCCGTATACGCCGATCGCCTTGGGCCCACTAGCTGGTCGTGATATAGGGCTATCTTACAAACACACGAGACGTTCTGCGATGCATAACTGGCATAAGCAGAACGGGGCAATATTTGTTGAAGCTGGACAATGGCTGCGCCCTCAATATTATCTGAATGAAATGGAGCAGCCCTCAAAAGAAAACATGGACAAGGCTATAAGCCGTGAAGTGCAAACAGTTAGGACCTCGGTCGGACTTGTAGATGTTTCGACCCTGGGAAAAATTGATATACAGGGCAAAGACTCTGCAGAGTTCCTGAATAGAGTTTACACGAACGGCTGGACAAAGCTTCCAATCGGTAAAGCAAGATATGGGATAATGCTTAGAGAAGATGGTTTAGTTTTTGATGACGGAACAACTTCCCGACTAGATGAATTTCACTATTTCATGACAACCACCACGTCAAATGCTGCAGCTGTTTTAAGCCATATGGAATATTATTTACAGGTTCAATGGCCAGAATTAGACGTAAGAGTTACATCGGTTACTGAACAATGGGCAGCAATGGCACTAGCTGGCCCCAAAAGTCGCAACGTATTATCGAAACTGTTACCAACCATTAATGTCGATAATGAAAGCTTTCCTTTTATGGGGGTCCGAGAAGTTGATATTGAGGGCGTGCCAGCGCGTATTTTTCGTATCAGTTTTTCCGGAGAGCTCTCCTATGAAATCAATGTGCCTGCCGATTTTGGCGAATTTATCTGGCAGCGTATATTAGAGGTTGGTAAGGCACACAGTATCAGACCGTATGGGACTGAGGCTATGGGAATAATGCGAATTGAAAAAGGACATGTGGCAGGCCCCGAGCTCGATGGACGCACGACCGCAGCTGACTTAGGGTTGCAAAAACTACTAAGCACAAAAAAAGATTTTATTGGTTCTAAAATGATGGATCGCGAGGGACTTAAGGATAAGAACCGACCCAGATTGGTAGGACTGGTTCCGGTTGATAAAAAATCTCGCGTAAAGTCTGGCGCTATCCTCGTTAAAGATCCAACACTTGCTCCACCAGTCCCTAAACTCGGACACGTCTCATCCTCAGCATATTTGAGCCCAACACTTGGGCACCCCATTTCATTAGGCTTTGTCTCGGGTGATATTATTGAAACTACCAAAAAGATATGGGCGGTGAGTCCACTTCATAACGAAAATCACGAATTAGAAATTACAGATCCGGTTTTTTATGACCAGAAATCCGAGCGCCTACATGACTGAAGTAAATACTAGTAAGAACTCTCTGCGAAGACAGTCCGGCCTAGCGCATGTGATAAATTACGGCCAATTTGGAAATGTTACTTTAAATGGTCCAAGTTTATTCATATGCGAAAGACATCCGTTGACTATTTTACAATTGGACACAAACAAATCAAAGACGCTTACCGACATATCAAATTTATTGAATGCAGAATTTCCACACACTACTAACACTTGCAAAGGCGACGATGAAAGACGCATTATTTGGTTGGGGCCTAATAGATGGTTGATTGTAGAGCCGGAACATGGTTGCCTTCAGACTTTAATAAAGAATGAATTTAATTCATCTGAAGTATTTCTCACTGATTTAAGCCACGGAAAAAGTACAGTTAGGCTAAGAGGGAGAAAAGCCCGAGATGTTTTAATGAAAGGAAGTGGCATTGATTGGCATTTAAATAGTTTTGGTGCCGACTACTGCGCTCACACAAAACTTTTTGATCTTGCAGCCACTGTAGATTGTAGAGATATAGATGTCTTCGATATTTATATAGCAAGAGGTTTTGCCGAAGACTTTTGGGGCACTCTTATGGACGCTGCGGCAGAGTTTGGCTATCAAGTCGATTAGTAAAAAAACGGACAGCTCCATCGATTCCCATCATACCTAATCTTGATTAGTCAATATACCACTCAACTTGTCGTTTTCTCTCAACCTTGCATTTCTCTCGCTGGGTAACCCATAACCGCCCCCACCACCAGTTCTCACTACCAATATATCCCCTTCATGTAATACGAATTGTTGTTTTGATTCCAATTGGATTACTTGTCCGCCTCTTTCTACGAAGGTTTCGGCCTGTGCACCAGCTCCGCCACCTAGAACACCCTCTGGGGCAATACGAAAACGGTCTCCATAAGTAGCAAAAGTTACATCGTCCGATAAAATTTTATATGTCTTTTGAAAACCCATCCCGCCACGGAATTTACCATTCCCACCCGAAGAAGATCGCAGACTATAGTCTTCTACCCTGAAAAAAGGGTAATCAGACTCCATTGACTCGATCGGTATATTAGAACAATTAGAAAGCATTGAATCGACAGCATCACAGCCATCATAATTTGGCCCAGCACCGAAGCCACCACCAAAAATTTCCAAATAGATGTTGTAGCCGTCAGCCGATTTATGACTCAGACAGCAAACTGATGTAGTATCAAACCCAGGTGCTATAACCCGTCTGGGCACAGCCTCACCCAACGCTTTCATAACGGCATTTACTACCCTATAACTTGGAAGCAATCGAGCCCTAACTGGTGCACGCGGCCTGGGATTTAGAATTGATCCGTAGGGTATTTTAACGTTAATCGCTCTCTCTGCACCCTCGTTAAAAGGTATATCTGGATCCGTTAATACTGATTTTACACAGGCTATCGCGGATGAGACTGACGAGGCAAATGGACTATTCATATTCGACTTTACCTGTTCCGCCGTCCCCTCAAAATCAATGTTTAAAGTATCTCCTTTGATACTAAGTTGTACCTTTATAGGAACTGGCACATTATTTATACCATCATCATCTAGATGTGCTTCCCCATAGTATTCACCATCTGGTGCCTTGGAAATTGCGGTTCTTATTCTTCTCTCAGAGTAGTCGAGCATTTCGTTCATCGCGACCGAAATTATCTCACTCGAAAATTTTCGACACAAGTCACGTAAGCGTTCGGCACCAACTGCATTTGCCGCAAATTGCGCATTAAGATCGCCAATAGTGGCCTCCGGCATCCGTACATTCGCTCTTACTAACCGTTCAAATGGTCCTCCCATCCAATCTTTCTCTACTGTGTACTTGCTGGGTGGAAAAGTTATCCCTTCTTCATGAACATCCCCAGCATTTGGATTTAATCCTGGCGCCCCTCCACCTAAATCAATATGGTGAACTACCGTCGCAGTTACTCCGATCAATTCTTTTTCGAGGAACACCGGCGTAAAAAGAAATATATCGGGAAGATGCTGGCCGCCTGAATATGGGTCATTATTAATTAAGAAATCACCTTCACACAATGTATCTAAGGGGTGGTACTCAAGGCACGCCTTAAAA